>JAYUJO010000156.1:0-5120 GCA_043765215.1 Rickettsiales bacterium
TTTTATCTTCAGCCAAGCACCAACCACTAATCATGATATTTTTCCACGGCAATGTGTTCTCATGTAAATGGCTTTTAAGCATAGTGTAATATGCCCATGTTCTTAATATTTCATGTGCTTGAGGTCTTAAATCAGCTGGAAAAATATTTCTATGACGCAAAGCATCTGCCATAAATTCAGGCGCTATGCCATGTGAATTAAGTTGGGGCGAAACTGAGCTTGTTGACCATGTATCCATCACATCCTTATCGGCTTCTACTTCATCCCTATTATAACCATGTGGTAAATCCTGTAAAGGGTCTACTGGCAGCTGAGAAACGTCTGCTAAGATAATTTTACCTTCCTCACCAATTCGTTTAGAATACCAAACTGGAAATGGTACACCAAAATATCTTTGACGTGATATGCACCAATCAAGTGAGATACCTTTAATCCAACTATTTAGCTTAATTTTCATTGATTGTGGGTGCCAATTTAACTCTTCTGATCTTTTTAATAATTCCTCTTTATGTTCAACTGATTTCACAAACCATTGAGGAGTAGTTAGAATTTCTAGTGGCGCACCTGATCTCTCTGCGCATTTGACTGTTTGCACTCGCTCAGTTTGACTGATTAATAAATTTTCATTTTTTAATATTTTTATAGTTTTAGCTCTAGCATCAATGATTTTAAGTTCAGCAATTTCCGCAGCAAATTGTATTGCTTTTTCCCGATTTAAGCAATGATCATCAAATTTTATATCTGTAATTGTTCCCCATTTTGTAAAAATTATTTTTGTGGGTAATTTATGCTTGCGCCACCATAAAATATCTGTTTGATCACCAAATGTGCAGCACATAACTAAGCCAGTTCCTTTTTCAGGATCAACTAAATCATCGGCAAGAAGTGGAACGCGCACGTTGAATAATGGCGAAATAGCAAATTGATTTTGCAATTTATTATATCTAGTATCATCAGGATGATAAAATACAGAAACGCAAGCAGGAAGCAACTCCGGCCTTGTGGTGGCAATAATTATTTCTAAGCCGTCTTCTGTATGAAATTTAATCTCGTTCATGAAAGTTGTTTTTTCATGATCTTCAATATCAGCTTGAGCAAGTGCGGTTTGATCAACTGGATCCCATAACATTGGCTGCGAATCACGGTAAATTTGCTCTTTTTTCATTAAGTCTAAAAAAGACATTTGAGATATTTTAGTAGATAATGGGCTTATCGTTTTATATTTAATATTCCAATCGACTGACAATGCAATGCGGTTAAATAGATTTTGAAATTTTTCCTCCTTAACTTCAATAACTTCCTGACAAATGGCAGTAAATTCTTCCCGGCTAACACTATTTGCTCTAATTTTTTTCTGCTTTTCAACTAATCGCTCAGTTGGTAAACCATTATCATCAAAACCCATTGGATAAAAAATATTCATACCTTTCATCCGTTGATAGCGCACAATAAAATCAGCATGCGTATAGCTATAAACATGGCCAATATGCAGCTGGCCTGAAACTGTTGGTGGTGGTGTGTCTACTATGTAAGTTTTTTCGCGAGGTTCATCCTTATTCCAAAGATAAATACCACTTGCGTGCCAAAAAGCTTGCCATTTTTTTTCGCTTTCATTAAACTTATACTTATTAGGAAATTCTATCGTCATAAATTCTATACAATTTTTTTATGGTTCTTCACTTTGAAGTTCGATAGAAATAATATTACAATTAACATAAAAATGCCAAATATATTTTCCCATTTGCCAACATTAATGCGCCTTCACGCGCCAACGGGATATTTGTTATCATTTTTTCCTGCAAGTTTTGGACTTATATTGGCTTATGAGCAAGTCTATAATTTAATATATCTACCAATTTTTTTGTTTGGCAGCATAATAACAAGAGGGGCTGGCTGCATAATTAACGATATTTTTGATCGTAATTTAGATAATAAAGTTTTAAGAACTAAAAATCGACCATTAGCGCGTGGTGATTTAAAAGTACAAGATGCTCTAATATTATTATTTATTCTTTTAAGCATTTGCTTAGCTATTGCTTTAACATTGAGCAAAACTTCTTTATATATTGCATTATTCACCGTGCCGATGATTACTCTTTATCCATTGATGAAACGAATTACTCATTTTCCACAAGTATTTTTAGGTGTGACTTTTAATTTGGGATGTTTAATTGGTTATGCAGCAATTAAAGATTCGATTTCATATGATGCAATTATTCTCTATATTGCTTGTGGATTTTGGACCATTGCCTATGATACTATATATGCTTTTATGGATATTAAGGATGATAAAATAGTTGGCATTAAATCAACAGCTATATTTTTTGAATATAGAAATTATAAATTATATTTATCAATATTTTATTGTGTTTTTTATATTTTGTTTGCATATGCATTTCGACTTCAATTATCTTTTTTAACTATGATCATAGTCATAATGTGTGCAATGGTTTCAATTTATAGTTGTTTATCTTTGAATATTATTAACGAAAAGAATTGTTTAAATCGTTTTAAGTTAAATAATTTTATAGGCTTTGCCTTATTATTATTTATTATACTTGAAAAATTGATATAAAAACATTATATTAATATTATCTAAGAAAAAAAATATTAGAGGTTTACTATGATTGATTACACACGAGCTTATGCCGCAAAGGAAGTCAAAGGTTTTGACCAGGGCCTGCGCTCATATGTGCTAAAAATATATAATTTTATGTCACTTGGCCTATTACTTACAGGCGTCATGGCATATGCAGCTTTAAACTTTCCTCCAATTATGCACATGATGTATAATATTGGTCCAAATGGAGAACTTATGGGTATGTCTACAATTGGTATGATTGCTTCATTTGCACCAATTGGTATTGCATTTTATTTCTTTATGGGTATAGGAAATATGTCTATTTCTAAAGCTCAAACATTATTTTGGCTTTATGCTGGGCTTATGGGTTTGTCCTTATCATATCTTGGCTTAATGTATACGGGGCAATCTTTAGTTCGCACTTTTTTCATTTGTTCAACAGTATTTGGCGTGATGAGCTTATATGGTTATGCAACTAAAAAAGATTTAACTTCAATGGGCTCTTTCTTAATGATGGGTTTAATTGGACTATTAACTGTGTCAGTAATTAATATATTTATGCAAAGTTCAGCTATTAATTTTGCTACTTCATTAATTGGTATTGGAATTTTCATGGGCTTAATTGCTTGGGATACTCAAAAGTTAAAAGCAATGTATTATGCTTATGGTGGTGGAGAAATGGGTCAAAAAGCTGCAATAATGGGCGCCTTTAGTCTTTATCTTGATTTCATCAACCTATTCTTACATATGTTAAGATTTTTTGGTGATAGAAAATAAATTATAAGTTTTTTATTTTAATAATTTTAATGAGTCAGCTGCATAAGCTGGCTCTTTTTTTTTAATAATAAATATTTTATACTACCATTTTTATTTTTTACTCGATATTATATTTATGAAATAATTATATAAATATAATATCATTTTGAGTGAAAATCATGACTAATCCAACAGCTGCAATATTAATTATTGGTAACGAAATTCTATCAGGCAGAACACTTGATTTAAACACACAAGAAATTGCCTTAAGGCTTGGTGAAATTGGAGTTACTGTGCTAGAGACTCGGACAGTATCTGATAATAAAGATGCTATAATTGAATCCGTCAGGCTTTTGAGCGGTAAATATGATTATCTATTTACCACAGGGGGAATTGGTCCAACTCATGATGATATTACCTCAGATGCAGTTTCAGCAGCATTTAATGTTGATTGCGTTATTCATCCAGAAATTTACGATATTATTAAAGCCCATTATGCAAGTTTAGGCGAAGAACTTAATCCTGCAAGGGAAAAAATGGCGCGTATACCAAAGGGCTGTACTTTGCTGAGCGCAAATGGCGTGACTATAGTTCCAGGTTTCAAGATTGAAAATGTATTCGTAATGGCTGGTATTTCAAAAGTTATGAAAGCGATGCTTAAAAGCGCTTTACCGATGCTTAAAAATGGTAAACTAGTTCAATCAAAATCATTAGAAGTAATGATTGGCGAATCTAAACTTGCTGCAGAATTTGAAGCTTTACAAAATAAATATCCTCAAGTTGACATGGGCAGCTATCCATTTACTAAGAATGAAGTTAATGGCACAACCCTAGTTCTGCGTTCATTAGATTACGATGCACTAGACAATTCCTTTGTAGAATTAACAAAAATTATTGATAATCTTAGTTAGAGTTTCTAATTAATGGATTTTCTACTGCCAGGGAATGATTAATGGACTTAGCAATGACATTAAAATATAAAATTATACAATTATCTTATAAGTTTAAAAAATTAAACTATGTAGTAAAGAAAATTTATTAATGAAATTTATGTTATAATTAAATAATCACCTTAATAAGTTAAAATATTAATTTTTTAGTAAATTAATATTGATTTAATAAATCTTATGGCGCCTAATTTTATTAGGACTAAAATAAATTATAAGGTAATCAAATGTTTAGATCATCTCGGAAAGATCTAATTAATAGTAAATATAAGTTTATATTAGCAATTAGTAAACAGAATAATCAAATTGAAATAGTGGAAATAAGGCATCAACTTGAACTTAAAAGAAAAGATCATGAACTTCAAACTTTAAAATTAACACATGAAATTGATAAATTAAAAGTACAAATTCAATTTATGGAACAATTTCATAAAGTTGATATTAGTTCGACTCAAGATAATGTCGATATAGGAGAGATTTTAAAATTAGAGCAATCAGATGATGATGTTTCTCATATAGGAAACATTAATCAATCTTCGGATTTAATTTAAAATTATTGATGTTACGTCTTAATTTTTATAGCATTTCCAAGATATAGGTCATATTAAAAAAGTAATAATGAAACAAAAAATTTTGGGCAAACTATATTACATTATTTAAAAAATTAGAATTTGTTATTGTGATCCTTGCTCGATGAGTAAGGATCAATCTTTAAAATAGCTTTATTAACCTGAGTTCAACATAAGGTTAATGATATTATTATGTAAAAAGCGTTGATTTATTGAAGGTTTACGTGGTTTTAAGGTGTAAGCAATAAGAGCAGAAAGGGTATTGCA
>JAYUJO010000157.1:0-1921 GCA_043765215.1 Rickettsiales bacterium
TAAGTTTAGTCGTCTTGGTGGTAAAATTCCAAGAGGTGCTTTGCTCGTTGGTTCGCCGGGCACTGGTAAAACATTGCTTGCGCGCGCGATCGCTGGCGAGGCCGGCGTTCCGTTTTTCTCGATTTCTGGCTCTGATTTCGTCGAAATGTTTGTCGGTGTTGGCGCTAGCCGCGTGCGTGATATGTTTGAGCAGGGTAAGAAAAACGCTCCTTGCATAATTTTTATTGATGAAATTGATGCAGTTGGCCGTCATAGAGGCATGGGCATGGGCGGTGGTAATGATGAGCGTGAGCAAACGCTTAACCAAATGTTAGTGGAAATGGATGGTTTTGACTCAAATGAGGGAGTCATTATTATTGCTGCAACTAATAGACCAGATGTGTTAGATCCAGCTCTTCTGCGACCTGGGCGTTTTGATCGTCAAATTACGGTGTCAAACCCGGATGTAAATGGAAGAGAACAAATTCTTAAAGTTCATATGAAGAAAATCAAATTTTCTGACAAAGTGGATCCTAGAGTGATTGCTCGCGGCACACCAGGTTTTTCTGGAGCGCAATTACAAAATCTTGTTAATGAATCAGCTTTAATAGCAGCTCGAAGAGGCAAAAATATTGTTGATATGCTTGATTTAGAATATGCAAAAGACAAAGTTATGATGGGAGTGGAAAGAACATCACACATAATGACTGATGAAGTAAAAAAATCAACTGCCTATCATGAAGCAGGGCATGCTTTAGTTGGTCTTCACTGTCCAGCCTCTGATCCAATTCATAAAGCTACAATTATTCCGCGCGGCATGTCTCTTGGTATGGTTATGTTATTACCTGAGGGTGATAAAGATTCTCATAATCTAGAACAGTTCAAATCAATGATTGCAGTTGCAATGGGTGGAAGAGTTGCCGAGGAAATTATATATGGTACTGATAAAGTGTCATCAGGAGCCTCTCAAGATATAAAAAGCGCAACACATATTGCAAGATCAATGGTAACGCGTTGGGGATTAAGTAAAAAAATTGGGCCAGTATATCATAGTGATAATGCTCAAGAGTCAATAATTAGATCTGAAAAAACTGCAGAACTAATTGATTCTGAAATTCGAAGAATTGTTGAGGAAGGCCTTGAATTTGCTAGATCTATATTAACTCAGCATATTGACCAATTGCATCTTCTAGCTCAAGCATTGATTGAACATGAAACATTAAGTGGTAAACAAATTAAGCACTTGTTACTTGGCAATGCTATTAACCATGATGATGAGCCAATATTTCCAATAAAAATTTCAGAAACAATTTAATCTGATTATTTTAAATATTCCATTATTTTAATTTTGAAACTGTATCCCCTCTTTGAGAGGGGGTAACCTATTACTAAAAATTTCTTTATCGCTGAAGGCGGCAATATAATTATAAGACTATCATCAATATCATATAGTTAATTTGCATAGGTAATATTATTTATTATATAAATAGTCAGTATTATACTTGCAAAAATTATAATATGGTTTTACAGTTAATAGATGTAATTAAACAAAATATCTTAATTTTAACTAAATTAATAAAACAAAATAAGATACATTTATGGAAAAAAATCCACAAGATATAAAATATTCACGACCAATTTCGCCGCATTTAAGTATATATAAGCCGCAAATTAGCTCGATTTTATCAATTGGACATAGAATGAGTGGTGTTGGAATATTTTTGATATTATTATCATTTTGTTGGTGGTTTACATTTTGGGTATTTAGTAAATTTGAGCCATGTTATCTTGAATGTTTAAATCACGGCTTTATAAAATTCATACTTTTTGTTGCAAGTTACGGTTATTTTTATCATTTTAGTACTGGAATTAGGCATTTAATGTGGGATTCTGGTTATGGATTTTCTATCCCCGCAATTAATATATCAGGATGGTTTGCCGT
>JAYUJO010000158.1:0-1905 GCA_043765215.1 Rickettsiales bacterium
ATGATATTAAAAAAATCAATTCAAAGCGAGTTGAATCGAGATTGCGAAATTATTACTCAAGATGATAAGAGCATTTTTATTTATTTAATTATTCAGCAAAATTTATTAGAAATAAAATTACCTTATAAATCATTACTAAATCCTACGACAGATATTTTTGTATTATGGATTATTTTTCTAACTATTTTCCTACTATCTATTTCAATTATTTTCTCAAAAAATCAAATAAAGTCGATCATTGATCTTACTAAAGCAGTAGAGAGCTTTGGACTAATTAGAAAAAACAATAAATATAAACCATCAGGAGCTAAAGAAATAAGGCTAGCTGGTTTAGTATTTTTAAAAATGCAGGAGAGAATTAAAAGACAAGATCTTAAACGCACCCAATTATTAGCCATGATATCGCATGATTTAAAAACTCCCTTAACTCGCATGCGCTTGCAAATCGAATTTATGAATGATTCGGAAGAAAAAGAAGAGTTTAGCTATGATATAATGAGCATGCAACATATGATAGATTCCTACCTAGATTTTTCTAGAGGTGAGGGTGGAGAGGATTTTCAAACAATTGATATTAATGATTGGATGAAGCAATATATTGCTAAAAAATGGCCTAACTATAATATTACATTTAATCAAAATGAATACCCAATTTATACATTAATAAAACCTTTTTCTTTCGAGCGAGCTATTGCTAATTTAATTGGTAATGGTTTTAAGCATGCTAGTTTAATTAAAATTTCAATATGTGATGATGATGTTGATGTTGTAATTATTATTGAAGATAATGGTATTGGTATTAAAGAAGAAGAAAGATTATTAGTTTTTAAACCGTTTTATCGAGCCGAAAAGTCAAGGCCACTTGATAGCTCACCCGGTGTGGGTTTGGGCCTTGCAATTACTAAAGAAATTATTAATGGCCATTATGGTGTAATTACTTTAGAAGATAGCTTGTCATTAAAAGGATTATTAGTAAAAATTAAACTACCAATTAAGAATTAGAATATGAAACATAAATTAGAACATTTAGCTATAATTATGGATGGAAATGCCAGATGGGCTAAAAATTTAGGTAAAACTAAAGCTCAAGGGCACAAACAAGGCGCAGAAGTTGCAAAATCTCTTTTGCCACATCTTGCGCGTCTAAATATAAAATATCTTACATTATATGCATTTTCTTCAGAAAATTGGCAAAGACCACAAGATGAAATTTCAACATTAATAAACTTGCTGAGTTACTATATTTTAAATCAAACTAAATTATTAAATAAATATTCTATTAAATTAAAAATTGTTGGAAATTTAGAAAAGCTAAGTGTTACTTTGCAAAATAAAATTCAAAAATCTATTGATGATACTAAGCATAATGATTCAGTCACCTTATGCATCGCTTTTGGTTATGGAAGCCGTATGGAAATTGTTGATGCCGTTCAAAAAATCATTGATTCTGATATTAAGAAAATTAATGTGGAAAGCTTTAAAGATTACCTATATGATGCAACTATGCCTGACGTTGATTTATTAATTAGAACTAGTGGTGTGTATCGCATTAGTAATTTTTTATTATGGCAATTAGCATATGCTGAACTATATTTTACAGAAAAATTTTGGCCTGATTTTACTATTGATGATTTAGAATTAGCTATTAATGATTATTCAAATCGAAAAAGAAATTTTGGTGGCAGATAAAATAAAAAAAATATTATGAGTAACCTTTTTTTACGTATTATTTCAGGATTAGCTCTTGGTGGTATATTTTTACTATCAATTTTTTATATGCGTTCGTTATTTAATATTATATTATATTTAATAACTATATTGATGCTGATTGAATGGTTTGAAATGACAAAATCAAGCATAAAAAATATTATTCTTGGTTTAATATTTATTCCTTTAGCAATTGCT
>JAYUJO010000159.1:0-5073 GCA_043765215.1 Rickettsiales bacterium
ATTAACTAAATCTCTTTTTTCGGCTGGAGTATCTGGTCCATATTTATCATCAAAAGCTAATTGTCCAACATTGACAATTAAGTTTCCTTGCGCGATGGCAACAGGCCTTATATGTACCTTATCGCCAATAACTACTGTTCCAGTTGATTCATTAATCACAATTTTGGCTTTATAGTCTGGAATAGCTTCTAAACTTTCCATTTCAGCAATAAATTCAACAAATTTTTCTTGACGGTAAGTTGGAACTACTACTTCTATCGTTGCAGCATCAAGAGCTCTAGCTGTATTACCAGCAATGCTTTTATTTATTGCCTCAGCAACTGCAATTGCAGTGCTAAAATCTGGGGAATGAAGGGATAATTTTATATTTTGTAAATCTGAAAAAGTAAAATCGATTTCATTTTCAACAATTCCTCCACTTTGAATATAGCCATTAGTCTGAACCAAATTTGATTTTGTTTTAACATCTCCTGAAATTGGAGTGAAATCAGATATAGACACAGCTCCTTGAGCAACTGCATAAACATTACCATCGGCACCAAGAAGTGGTGATGCCAGTAATATTCCACCATTTAAGCTTTTAGCATCGCCAAGCGCACTGACTTTCACATCAATACGAGTGCCAAGCCGAGCAAATGCCGGCAAAGTAGCAGTCACAGTAACTGCTGCAATATTTTTAGTTTTGATATTTGCACCTTGAACATTAACGCCGAGCCTTTCTAGGAAATCAGTTAGGCCTTTTTCAGTAAATACAGTATTTTTTAAATTATCACCAGTGCCACTAAGGCCAACCACTAGACCATGACCAACTAAAAGATTTTCTCTTGCACCTTCAATAGATGCAATATCTTTAATTCTAGTAGTACCCTTTGCAATTACTGAGCATAATAGACCAATAACAAAAAGAGAAATTTTAATTTTGCGCATATTATAGTTTACTTAAATATTAGTCATTCTTAAAAAAATCAATAGTAATTAACTTTTGAATAATCTTAAAACTATTATATATGCAATCAAAGCGCAACTACTTCATTTAGTTATTACTTAATTATTATTTCAACCACAAACTTTAGAAAACGCTAATTTAGTTTAATCTCTAATATTGAAATCACTTTAGGAAATATGCAGTATAATGCGAGATTGCTATTTCTAGGTCTTCTTGAGTATCGACAGATATAGGAATTTCATTAGTTAAACATACGCCAATTTTCAAACCATGTTCTAAAGCTCTGAGTTGTTCAAGCTTCTCGCATAGCTCATATTCGCCTTGACTTAAATTTACATATTTTTCTAAAGATGATGCATGAAAACCATATATACCCACATGATAATTAAATTCTGTCGCTCCAAGTGGTATTAAGCTTCGTGAGAAATATAATGCATTTTGCTTATTATCATATACAACTTTTGCGCAAGAATCACTTGATGCCACTTCTCTATCTACTTTGACAATAGGTGTGACTATATCGCAATCATTTTTTTTAAGCCTATCTATAATTTGCTCTATTGTGTTAGGATCTACGAATGGCATATCTCCCTGAACATTAATCACATATTTTATTTGCTCATAATTTGGAATTTTTTTAAATGCTTCATATGTTCGATCAGAACCATTTTTATGGTCAATATTTGTCATTATTGCCTTGGCGCCTTGTTTTTCAACAAGTTCAGCAATTTGATTTGAATCAGTGGCTATAAAAATACTATCTTTAAATTTATCTTTCAGACTTAAATATACATGCTCTATTAAACTTAAATTACCAATTTGAGCTAAGGGCTTGTTTAAAAGTCTAGTTGAGCCTAATCTCGATGGAATAATTATAACTGTTTCGTAGTTCATATTGAGCCCCATTTGAAAAAAATTAAAAATAATTCTTGACATATTAGTGTTTATAAGCGATAAAGTATATGTAATTATCAGGGATAAAAAGCTTTTTACTAAAAGATCAGTTATTAGTGTATCTTTGATATATATTTAAGAAGTGGTGAGTTTTATTATTTTTTATATAATAAATATGGCGCAGCGCAGGGAGTAATTTTTGATTCTCATTTTGTGAGCCCGTAGCTCAGTTGGTAGAGCACCCGACTTTTAATCAGGTTGTCCCGGGTTCGAGCCCCGGCGGGCTCACCATTATTCTTAAATTTCATATAATGCCACAATTAATCTAGATTAGTCTTAAAATAACCTCAACGATATTTTTCACCATTGACTATTAGATGATATCTCCCTAGCATAATTAATTATAATAATTTGCGGGGTGTTTCTATGAAAAAGTATTTTTATTTACTATTATTAGTTTTCTCATTTAATATTGAAAATTTTGTTTTAGCTAAAGATAAAGCTGCTAATAATATTAACATCTATAATTCAATCAATGATGAAGAAATTACTAACCAAGTTATATTATTGTTAAAATTAGAAAAAGATATTCCTCAAGCTAATATAAAAATTATTACGAAAAATGGTGTTGTTGGCATTTATGGTAACATTGAAACTAAACTTCAAGCTAATAAAATTATTGAATTAGTCTCAAGCATTAATAATGTTATTGATGTTAATACTGATCGTTTAGAGATAAAAAATAGTAAAGAATTTCTTTCAGATGCATTCATAACTGCAAAAGCTAGAGGGAGAATTAAATTCTTAGCAGTAAGAGGGAAAATTCAACCTGGTTACCAATTGCATTTAGAAACGACTAATTGCATTATCCATATATTTGGCACTGTACAATCTCATCGAGATATTGCTACAATCAAAAATTCTGTGCTCGATATTATCGATGTAAAACATGTAAAAATGAATGTTAAATGCAAATAATCTTGTTTCAATTTAGTTTAATATAATGAAGCAAATTTCAATTTATATTCATTGGCCATTTTGCTTATCATTATGTCCTTATTGTGATTTTAACTCACATATTGCTGATTCAATTGATTATGACGCTTGGCTTTGCGCTTATATAAAAGAAATAACTCATTTTAATAAACGAATTTTTGGCAGAAGAGTAAGATCGATTTTCTTTGGCGGTGGCACACCTTCTTTAATGGATCCAAAACTAGTCGATGGAATAATAAATTATATAGCTTCTATTGCAACAATTGACGCTGAAACTGAAATTACTTTAGAGGCAAATCCAACTTCTTATGAAGCGAAAAAATTTGAATGTTTTAGAGCAAGTGGCATTAACCGAGTTTCAATTGGCCTTCAATCTTTAAACGACTCCTCGCTTAAAATATTAGGTCGAAAACATTCAAGCAAAGAGGCAATTCAAGCTGTTAATAGCGCTGCTAAAATATTTAAACATTACTCATTTGATTTAATATATGCAATTCCAGAGCAAACACTTTCAAGTTGGCAAGAAGAATTAAAATTAGCTTTGGAGATTGCTGGCGAGCATATTTCTCTTTACCAGCTGACTATTGAGAAAGGAACGCCATTTTTCAAACTTTATCATAATAAAGAATTAATTCTGCCATCAAACGACGATTCAGCCGACATGTATGAATGGACAAAGGATTATTTAGGCCAAAATAATTATCATCACTATGAAATATCTAATTATTCCCAACCAAATAAAGAATGTATTCATAATCTTTGTTATTGGTATTACGATGAGTATATTGGTATAGGTCCTGGAGCTCATAGCCGGTTACATAATGATTCAAATTGCATTGAGTCAGTAATGATGACCCATAAACCAGATAAATGGCTTATGATGGTTGATAATTATGGTCATGGTATTCAAACTCAACAACTATTAACTAAAGAAGAGATCGTAAAAGAAGCTTTCATGATGGGTACACGTTTAAGTTGTGGCATTAATGAGCAACATTTTTACAAGATCACTGATTTTAAATTTGCTCAAATTTTGAATTTCGACATTGTGAATCAATATCAAAATTTAGGTTTACTTGAATTTGAGGATAGCAATAATATTTCTGAGACTATATTTAACAAGGAGCGAGGAGCAAGAGCCTATAATAATCGATCAATGATTGATAATATTGAATTTAAAAATATGACTTGGCATAATATTAAACTGACATCCAAAGGCCTTCTACTTCATAATTATATCATACCAAGACTTCTTAACGCTAATAATTGATAAGCTTTGCTTATTTCACAGTCATAGAAAAGACAGGATAAAATAGACCAATAAATTGGCCTATTTACCTCAAATTTAATTAGTTTTTATTGAAATTAGTTACTTAAACACATGACTTCATGACTAAATGTCTAGTAATAATCTTTCTGGATCTTCAATTGCATTCTTAACTTTAACTAAAAATGTCACCGCATCTTTACCATCTATGACGCGATGATCATATGATAATGCGATATACATCATCGGTCTGATCTCCACCTTACCATTAATCGCTACTGGGCGCTCTTGCGTATTATGCAAACCAATAATTCCTGTTTGAGGAGGGTTAATGATTGGCGTCGAAAGAAGCGAACCATATACTCCACCATTAGTAATCGAAAATGTACCCCCGCTTAGGTCAGACATAGAAAGCTTGCCGCCACGAGCGCGCGTTGCAAGTGAAACAATCTCTTTCTCAATATCAGCAAAACTCATTTTATCAGCATTCCTAACGACAGGCACAACTAAACCTTGCTCAGTGCCAACTGCCACACCAATGTCATAGAAATATTTATAAACAATATCATCGCCTTCCATCTCAGCATTAACTGATGGAACTTCTTTCAATGCATTGACAACTGCTTTGACAAAAAAGGACATAAAACCTAGTTTAACGCCATGCTTATCTTTAAACGAATCCTTATATCTATTACGAAGATCCATTACCTTGCTCATGTCAATCTCGTTAAAAGTACTCAAGATTGCTGCCGTATTTTGTGAATCTTTAAGTCTTTGAGCAATGGTCTTACGAAGACGAGACATTCGTACACGCTCTACTGGCTTATCATCATTAGAATTTTGTGCAGAAGCTGGCATATTAATAACACCAGAATTAAGAGCATTAATTACATCACCCTTATTAATACGGCCATCCTTACCTGTTCCTGCAATATTACTCGGATTTAAGTTATTCTCTGCTACCATTTTT
>JAYUJO010000160.1:0-5068 GCA_043765215.1 Rickettsiales bacterium
AGGTTTAAACTTGCATCCTATCATCAATTAAAAGTTTCTTCTATCTATTTATTCTCTCTCTTCATTCCTTTCTCTTATATCGAACTCAGGTTATATTAAGTATTGAAATTTTGTAAGTCCTTTTTAGACAAAACAAAATATTGACAATAATTAATATATTAGTTATAATAATGTCATTATAAATATTAAATATATTGAGGATAAAAATGTCAGATAATGAATTTTCACAAAAATTTAATAAAATTGATCAACAATCAAAACAAGGATCTGGTAGGGTAAAAATGCCTAAACCTTTTGTTTCAAATTCAGGGACCAGTATATCAAATCAATTTAAGATTGGTCATCATAAGCAATCGACCATTAATCATTCCTAATTACCAACAATTAATATATATGGAAAAAAAGTTCCTATAGGTAATAAAACTTTTTCAGAGGTATATAAAACTATGAATGATGATTCAAAGAAAAAAAATAAATGAATGGTTAAAAAAACATGATATAAAAATTGAAGCAACTGAATCATTAAATAATTTTTCAATTTTAAAAGAAATAATTGAAAAAATTAATTTCAAAAATGGTGAAGGTGAAATTTTATCTCTATTAATTGATAACGGTCTAAATATTTTACTTAAAGATCATAAATCGAATGAAAATTTATTACATATAGCTATTAAAACTCAAAATTTATATGCAGTAGACTATTTAATTAATGTAAGAAAATTACATTCATATGAAGTGGGTAATTCCATAGGAACTATTTTGCATTATGCAGTTGAGCAAAATAATCTGGATATATTTAATATTGTTATTAACGGATTAAAATCAACGCATTCAAAAAACGGATTTAAAAAATTTATATTGAAAAAAAATATTAATGATTTAGATATTTTTCAGTTAGCTCAAGCTAAAGGAAATTCAGACATAATTAATTTATTATTAAAATATCATGATTTTCAATCGTTATCAGTTGAGGATAATGGTAATGATTTAAATGTTTTTACAACTTATCCAGAATCAAAAGATATAGAAGAGGAAAACTCTATAATGTTTAAATTATTTGATGAAGCGGTTGAAAGTAATAATTTACAGTTAATAAACGATCTTATAGAAAATGGCTTAGATATATTTTCATGCAATGAAGATGGAATTTCTCCTTTTCATAAAATTATTGAAAATAAAGAATTTAGTAATTTTGAAGGTAGTTATGAAATAATTAATGCATTGGCAAATAATATACAAGATCAATTTTATATTTCGAATTTTTTAAAACATGCAATTAAATATAATAATTTAAGTATAACTGATATTTTAAGTAAAAAAATAGATGATTTTATATCTCAAGTTGATGGTGTTAGTTCCCCCATGGGCTATGCTATAATTAATGGTTATGGTAAAGCAGTGATGATCATGTTATCAACAAAAAATGTCCATAGTGATTATTTCTTAAATCAACTTTTTGAAAAATTTTCAGGTGGTGAAACTACAATTTTGCATCAAGCAATTGAAAATGATGATAACGATTTATTAGTAGGTGTATTAAATTTAATTAGTTATTGCGAAGTCAATTATTTAATTGATAGCAAAGATCAATTAGGCAAAACTGCTTTACATGTAGCAATTAAGGATAATAATTTAACATTAATTAAAATTTTACTAAATTTTGGGGCAGATCTTCATATTGGAGGAATGATTTTAACTCCATTAGAACTTGCAATAGAATTAAAAAATACAGAAGTTATTGAATTTTTATCAAATTGTAAAGAAATTGATTTTAGCGGTTTTATAGCTTTTGAAGAAGCAGAAAGATTTCCATTAGATGATGAGGATCATTCTAAAGTATTGGAGGAAAAGCCGTATGATTACGATCTTGATCATCATTCTAAAATATCACCAAAAATATGTGCTAAAAAGATTGATACTAAGAAAATGCTCATAGAATCTCGAAGAAAGCTTCATAAGGCAATAGAGAATAACGATATCGAAGAAGTTAAATTTCTTTCAAAAACTGAGGGTATTCTAGCTAGTACTAATAAAAAATCTCTCAATGCATTACATTTAGCAGTAAACTTAAGTAATATTGAAATAGTAAAATTAATTCTTGATCAAGATATTAGTTTAATAAATAGTTTAGATAAACATTTTGATACTCCATTATATTTATCAGTTGGGAAAAAAAATGTAGAAATTATTGAATATTTAATTTTTAAAGGTGCAGACTTAAATGCACAAACTAAAGTTAATCAAACTACAGCCTTACATTGGGCTGTAAGAACAAAAAAGTTAAAAATAGTAAAAATATTATTAAAAAATAATATTGATGTCAATATTCGAAATATAGATGGAGATACAGCTTTACATATAGCTATAAAGCTGAATTGTAAGGCAATAATTAATGAGCTTTTGGATAAAGCTGATTTATCAATTGTTAATAAAAATGGAGATAATGCATTAAGTTTAGCAATACAAGCAAATGATGAAGATTTAAGTGATAAGATTGTAGATTTTATAGAGTCTAGAGAAGAGGAAAAAGCTATATCTTTTGAAATAGATAATATAATTCCATTTGAAATTGAGTATGTTGAAAAGCTTTATGAAGATAGTGAAATGACTGGCGATAATGAATAATTTTGTAGTTAAATATTAGAATTTTATCATAAAAGAATTCCCGCATAAGTGCTTTTCAGCTTGAGCGATTAGCGGGAATATATTTTCTAAATAATGAATAAGCAAAATTTGTCCATATTTGGCGTTAATATACATATTTTGTCATTATTATTTTTAATTATATCTTTTTTTTGAACTATTATTCTATTTTCTTAAAAAATGTAAAAAAACTACTGGAAAAAGAATATATTAAGTGTTATGTTTGAATTTATTGGAGAGATGGCCGAGCGGCTGAAGGCGCTCCCCTGCTAAGGGAGTATAGGGATCATATCCCTATCGAGGGTTCGAATCCCTCTCTCTCCGCCACTTAAATTATAGTTAACCACAATTTTCATAATAATCATTAAATTTTACTTTAGCTTAAATTTATTAAAACTCAGTCATATATTGTAAAAATACATATTTCAAACAAATGAGCTTTTTTTTAAATACTCAGCGCTCAATATATTTAACATATTATTTAAATTTCGAGTATTCTCATAAAGTAATTTTTTAAAACTTAATACAGAAATTATACATTAATATAATTTCATAAAACATTATCATTATTTATAAAAAAAAATATGAAAAGTAATTTTTTTAAAACTTATATGGCTTGGGTGGTGAATCTTGGCCAATCTATGCATTATATTCAAGCTTATAAGATATATACGAATCGTTCCTCTGAAAATATCTCTTTAACTGCGTATATTATTGGCCTAATTCTTTTATTACACTGGCTAATATATGGAATTATCATTAAAGATAAAGTGATTATTAGCGCCGAAACTCTTGGTATAATTGGAGTCTCATTAATATTATTGGGCACTCAAATTTATCCTTAATATTAATTGCAAAATAAACTAAAATTAAGAAAAACAATAATCTCTAGGTTGAATAGATCTGAAAATTAATATTATTTAAAATAAATGATGATTATTAAATAAAATTTGCTATGCTTAATATAAGCTATTTTTACTTTATAAACTTTAAGTTTATAATTTAATTTATTTATATGATGACATGATACGAGTATTTTTTAATTTTATACGTAATATTTTTTTAATAGTTAAATATTTGTTTATTTGGATAAGGTTATTTTTAATTAATTCACGACTTAGAATTGTTGAAAATAAATGGTATTTAACTAAAAATCATAATTTTTTCAACCCCACATTTGCTGCCACTATCTTTCGGTATGGTCCAAATTGGAGAATTGATAGATATAATAATTTTTATGGTAATTTTGAAAATCATAGTCGATGCCAAAGCGTCCATATTTCAACAATGGCTTGAAGAAAATGATCTTATTGAAACCATTAACTCTCTACAAGACACAATAAAAAATATTAAACAAAAAATATTTGGTGTTGATAGAAATCATCAATATACATTTGAAAAAGAAATATCTATTGATAATAATTTTAGAATTATTGATAAATTAGATTATGATATTAATTTTATAGCAAAATATTTTTATCTAGCTCAGACACAGACTAATTGTTATAGTTGTCAAAAAAATATATTGGTAAATGCTATAATATTACCAGAAGGTTTTGAGAGTGTTGACGAATATGCTATGGATGATTTAGAGAAACAAGGGGTTGATGTTTCAGATAAACTTATATTTAGCAGAAATGATTATTCATCCATTTTAACAAATATTACTTATATATCTCCTCAAGCTTTAGAGAGAATAAGTAGCTTCACTAATGAGAGACTTTTTCAAAAAAAATATTCGCATTCAATAGGTTGTGGTTATTATAGATCAATTTGTAGTTACTGTGGTTCTTCTCAAGGGGATAATTTTATAATTGCAGAATATAATTCAGCTTTTTATCCAGTTAACAAAGAAGATTTTAATAAAATAAAACTTAATAAAATTAATGAAGAAATCAAAATTAGTGCTGGAAGTAGCAGCGAGGGTTATGGTCACTCAAATGATTTAATACGTTCAAGAAACATTTATAAAAAGTGTATTTTTATAAAAAGTGTATTTAAATCATAGTATAATTATTAACAAATCAATTATCAATTTCTTGATTGAAATATTTTTAAAAATAAATAGTGATTATTATGTTTCTATTAGTTATGCTTAGATTTAAATTCTTTTTATTTTATAAACCCTAAATTTAATTTTAAACTTAAAATATATGAGTCAGTTAACTAGTCAAGAAGCCATAAATGTACTAAATACATGGATTGCCATAGAAGTTCTATCACCTCAACCATTTACAAAACCGGAAGATCTTGCTGCAGGTGATTCTAAAGAAATAATCTATATTAATAAAAAGCAATATTTACCATGGGAAAATGGTGGAGAAATAGCTAAACCTAAAACTCGCATATATTATCAATTAATTTTGGGAACTATTAATCTTGAAAAAACTACAGCTTTATTAGTTAAAAAATATGATAATGATGT
>JAYUJO010000161.1:0-1900 GCA_043765215.1 Rickettsiales bacterium
TAAACTTGCATCCTATCATCAATTAAAAGTTTCTTCTATCTATTTATTCTCTCTCTTCATTCCTTTCTCTTATATCGAACTCAGGTTTTTTATATTCTTTTAGCTTTGCTAAATAGTTTAAAGAAATTATCTGTAGTTATTTCTGCTAGTTGTTCATGTGATATATTCTTAATTTGGGCTAATGCATCTAGAACATATTTGGTATATGATGGTTCATTAGTTTTCCCGCGCATAGGAACTGGAGCAAGATATGGCGAATCAGTTTCAATTAATAAACGATTAGAAGGAATATATTTTATTGTATCTCTTAATATATCTACATTCTTAAATGAAACAATGCCAGAAATTGAAATATATAGGCCAAGATCAAGCATCTTACTGGCAAACTCCTTGCTGGCTGTGAAACAATGAATTAAGCCTGGAAATTCACATTCTTTTTTACTATGCGTGATAATATCGATAGTATCTTGCTCAGCATCACGCATATGGATTATTACCGGTAAAGCATTATTTTGGGATGCAATAATATGTTGATTAAATGAATCAATTTGTAATTTATGATGACTTATTTCTTTGTTATAAAAATAATCAAGGCCAGTCTCACCAAGGCCAATAACTTTTTCGTCTTCACTTAATTTAAGCAACGTTTCAGAATCAACTACATCAATCACTTCACTTGGATGCACACCAACAGAAGCAAAGACATTATCATATTTTTTGGCAATATTGAGAATATTTTCAAAATTATCTAACCGAGTGCAAATAGTCTGCAAATATTTAACACCATTTTCTGAGGCCCGCTTAACGATATTGTCAATTGAATCATATTCAAGTAACATGTCTAAATGGCAATGTGAATCTACTATCATTGGTCAATCCTTGGAAAAATTGGTGTTGGCGCTGGCAATGGTGAATTAGCAATTAGGGCATATTTTTTATTTAAGTTGGCAAATGAGCGCCCATTATCATTAACACCAATTTGATCTAGTATTTGATTAGCTTTGTCTGGAATAAAGGGTAATAACATGATGCCAATATATCTGATCACTTCTAAAATAGTATATAATACAATTCTCATATGTTTAATGTCTGTATTTTTCAATGACCACGGTGCTTCTTTATCAATATAAATATTAGCTAGATCAGCAATTTTCACAATATTTTCAAGAACCATATTAATTTGAAAATTATCCATCGCTTTAATATTTAAATCGTAAGCTTCTAAAATATGTTTAATGAGCTCAGAATCATAAATATTGTCTAAATCACTCATAGATATTGCTGGAATCTTAGCATCACAATTTTTATAACAAAATGAACTAGTTCGTTGCAATAAATTACCTATTTTGTTGGCAAGTTCGCTGTTATTGCGAGTAATTAAACTTGTGCGCGAGAAATTACCATCACTACCAAAAGTCACCTCTCTCATTAAGAAATAACGCACAGAGTCCAAACCAAATTCTTCAATTAATTGAAATGGGTCAATAACATTGCCAACAGATTTTGAGATTTTTTGTCCATCATTGGTCCACCATCCATGAGCAATTATTGATTTGGGGATATCTAGCTCAGCACTCATCAAAAAAGCTGGCCAATAAATTGCATGAAATCTAAGTATATCTTTACCAATTACATGGGTAGTGGATGGCCAATATTTTGCATATTCATTAGTAAAATCTGGATATCCAAGTGCTGAAATATAATTAGTCAAAGCATCAAGCCAAACATAAATCACATGCTCTTCATCATCTGGAACTTTGATGCCCCAATCGAAGCTAGTTCTAGATATGGACAGATCTGTTAAACCACCTTTGACGAAGCTAATTACTTCATTCCTTCGTGATTCTGGTTTGATAAAACTTGGATTATTTTCATAAAATTTTAATAATTTATCTTGCCA
>JAYUJO010000162.1:0-5041 GCA_043765215.1 Rickettsiales bacterium
TATAATTTAAATGAAGAATCTGATTTGAAGAATTTAGATCTTCTGGATGTTGGATGCGGAGGAGGTTTAATAACCATGCCGATGCATGAAGTTGGCTTTAATGTTTCTGCTTTGGATGCCAATGAGCATAATATAAAATCAGCAAAAAATTATGCTGAAAATAATAATTTTAATATCAGTTTTATAAATAATACTGTTGAAAATCATGCAGCTACAGGTCAAAAATATGATATTATTATTTGCCTTGAAGTGATTGAACATGTTGCATCTTTAGATCTCTTTTTGCTAAGTTTAAATCAAATGCTAAAGCAAGGTGGTCTATTAATTATATCTACTATTAATAGAACAATAAAATCATATTTGCTTGCAATCATTATGGCAGAATATGTTTTAAGATGGGTACCAATAAAAACTCACGATTATAAAAAATTTGTTAAACCATCTGAAATTTATAATAGTTTAAATGCAACTAATTTAACTTTGAAGGAGTTTAAAGGATTAATATTTAATATTAATAACAATAGTTGGGAAATATCTGATGATATTGATGTAAATTATTTTGCGACTTTTGTAAAAAGTTAATATATACTATTTTTAGAAATATTAGGGGACTAAAAATTATGAATTTACCAAAAACACCAGCTTTAATTGCTTTTTTGCATGAGTTATTTGATACTAATAATGAATTTGCAAATAAACATAGTGATGAATTTTTTGCAAAATTTAGAGATAAACAAGATCCTCAGTTAACAATTGTTTTATGTTCTGATTCGCGTGTGCAAATGGAGTCGTTCGATAATACTCCTCAAAATGATATTTTCGCTATACGAAATATTGGCAACCAAATTCAAACTTGTGAAGGATCTGTTGATTTTGGCATTGAGGTGCTCGAAACACCCTTTTTATTAATTATTGGTCATTCTAATTGCGGCGCTGTAGTTGCTGTATTTGAAAAACAAGTAATTGAAAGTGATGCTATCAATAAAGAGTTACAAACTATTAATATAACATCAGATTGTATTCATGAAGCAATTATTGAAAATATTGATAATCAAGTTAGTTTTGCCTTAAAAAAATATCATTCTCGAGTTGAAAGTGGAAAATTGACTATTATTGGCGCTGTATATGATTTTAAAAATGATTTTGGCTTTGGTCGGGGACGAGTCGTTTTAACTAATGTTAATGGTATTGCTGATGCTGAGTTAATTAAAAAGCAATATAAAGAAGAAATTAAAAATTTACATTGTTATCATAAAAAATAAATTGAGCGCCGATATCATTCGCGTAAATGCTGGGCATTGCAATTTTTAGGCAGCCTAGCCTTAAGATTGTATTAATTTTATTTATTAACTAACTGTTTAAGCAGGTCTCGTTTTATCTTTTTAAATAACCCCAGTTATGGATAATTTTTGCTTATCCATAACTGAAATATTAGAAAAAATCAGGCTTAGAGCGGTTTAAACCTGAATTAATTTTGTATAATTTTTACTTTTTATTTACTTACAATTGTTGATTAATCCCTGATTATTCCTATCTTCCCCAATAATGAATAAGCAAAATTTATCCATTATTGGCGTTAAATACTAAAATTATATTTCTATTTATTTCAGTCTTTCTTCATTATGGGATAAGCTTTGCTTATACCATAATTAGCATTAATTTAAGCATCTTCTTCAAAAAAATCACCAGCTAAATCAGCATCAGCCTTATTTACCTCATGACCAGCATCACCAATTAAATCAGCAATATCCATCTTGTGCCTTAGCAACAGCATCTAAGTTTAATTGTCTTTCTTCCAGCAAATCATTATAAAATTTGTTTTGTGCGTCTGTTAGTTCTTCGATTTGTTCATCATTTAATCGTACATGATTCGCAATAATAATTTTTGCAGCTTTTAGTTCTCCTGCTTTAATCCAACGAATTAAAAAGCCACTTTGAACATTATATTGATCTTGATTAAATCCATGCATCAAATAATTTTGCTGGTCTTGATCTTGATTGTCTTCAAAATCTTCAGGAACATTATCAAAATTTAACTCAGGCATTTGTGGTTGTAATTCTCTTTGCAACTCTTCATTAGTTAATCTAGCACCATATTGCATTAATATTTTTATGCAATCTTGATGGTCTAAATCCAAAGCTAATCTTAATGGCGATGAATTTTCAAGGAAAGAATTTGCATTAGCCTTATTTTGAAGAAGTAATTCAACTATTCGAGAATTATTTGCTTTAATAGCTTCGCATAAGTTAAAAATTTTATCTGTATCTCTGAATGAGTCTGGATTTTCATTAAAGATTTTCACATAATCTTGAAAATTATCTTTTTCAATATTTTTTACCCATTTTTGTTGATATACACTTTTTGTTAATATTTCCCATCTTACTGAATAAAGATCCGCTTTTTCTTTTTCACTAAGTTCTGCTAAATGATCTGTCATGAATTTAAAATAGAAATCTCTTTCACTTTGATTAAAATCTAAAACTTCTTCTTTTGTTAATCTTCCTCCTGCTTTAAATAAGGTTTCAAAGCATGTATCATTTTTTATAATACAATATGAAGGTATTGAATTACAAATAAACAATATGTTGGGATTTACATCTGCTTTGTTTAGCAATAATTATAGATTGTCAATATCACCAGCACTAATCACACCTGCTAAAAATTTACCTTGAGTATCTTCGTCCAAATTTTTCCGATTAGATATGAATTTTTGAATATATATAGTTTTTTTCGTATCAGAAAACTTATTCCAATAATATTCCAAAGAATTTATGATTTTAGAAGAAAATATATCATCAAGTATTTCATTGGCAATTCTAGCTTCCTCAGCAACTCTAGCTTCCTCAGTAATTCTAGCTTCTTCAGCTGATTTATTATACTCATCAAGCTGTTTCAACATAACTTCATTTGTTAAATAATCTCTATATTCATTTAAAATTTCGTAATAAAATGGTAATTCATCTGAAATAAAATTCTCAGCAAGTTCATTACATGATTCTTCAATCATTAAATTACTAAAATTGTTAAAAAATAGTTTGACAAATTTTTCAGCAAATATTATTTCCTCTACATTTGAATCATCAATATTTGATGGATTACTAACCATATTTAATTTTTCTACTTTTGAATCAATTAATATTGTTAATTGTTTTAGAAAATAATTATCCATTGTATATATAATACCTGGATTAACTGGAAGTTCTTTGAAATCAATAATACTTAATATTTCACTAATTGACTCAATATCCTTATTTGACTCATACACATCAATGATTAAACATTGCATTGTATTATTAAAATCTTTCCAGTTTTGCTTTATATCTTCAATTTTGCTTGTACGTATATATTCAGATATTAATAATTGATCAAAAGTAACAGTATAATTATCCCAATTATCTATTATAAATTGAATACCTTTTTCTAGGTTAAGTTCTACTATATCATTTATAAGATTAGGATTTATTTTTAATAAGGCTTCGTAAGCAACATCTTTTTTATCTGCATTTAATAATACTCTTAGTTGCATTTCTATATTTATTTTTTATATCAACCTTTTTTAATTTATAAAAAAACTTAAATTTATCTTATTTATTAATATATACTAGTTATTAAATTATGTCAAGTAATTTTATATAAATAATTTACTTAATATTAATTTCTTTTAATATATTGCATATATAATAACAAAATTGCCGCACAAGGCGGCAATTTATAGAAAATATATGATTAAAAAAGTAAATATATTATAAATTTATGTTAATAATATGTATATTACGCTTAATTACTTAATTATTCTGGTATATTATTATTTAAAACTGAGCCCATAGCCTCTACAGGATCCATATCCAACTCAATTAATTGTTTAAATTCGGAAATCTCAGTATAACTAACTCCATTTAAAACATCCTGTAAAGAGAAGCCTAACTCTAGGGCCTCTATTTGCATTGCTGAAAGACCAGCAGGCATATTAACAGCATTAACTGGAACATCTTCAATCAATTGCGCTACTTCAAATATTTGAACTTCTTCAATCGCTTCTGCTGCTTGAAATGCTTGAACTTCTTCAAGTATTTGTCTGTTTTCAAGATCTAAAGCTACAGCATTAACTGGAGCTACAGCTAAAGGAGCTAGAAATGGAGGATTGATTGGTAAATCAAAATCACCTTGTCCAACAAGTCCAAATTCTGCAATTAATGCTTCACGCTCAGCTGCAATTGTAACATCATTTTGAGTCTGGATTTTATGCATTATTAAAGGCTGAAGATCTCCTGGTGTATGAGGTAAGTCTTCTTTTAATTCGTTTAAATTTTCAATCATATTGTCTTGAACAAACTTTAAATCTTCATTAAACTTAATTAATTGAATTTGAGCAATTGTAAAATCAAGAATATATTGTTTAATTTCAAAAATAGTAATTTCACCCATTTCTGTAATTCTATTAATAATTGCTGGATCGTTAAATGCTTTAGTTAAAATAGGGTACGCATCATTTTCATTAAAAGTTAATGCGTCATATATATTCATTAATTGCTCGATTAATTTATCTACGTTATCAGAAAATTCAAATTCTGAGTCTATAGTTGCTTCAATTAGTTCTTGGTGTGTTTTATTCATGATTTTACCTTTTTGTTAAATACCAATGAAATATAAATGGAATGTTTATATACGTTAATATATTTTAATAAATAATTATTATATATATTTATTACCTAAAAAATCAATTTCAACTTAATTATTTCTTTAAATGATAAATTCCCTTTTTTTATTATTAAATGATAAGAATGATGAAAATGTTGCCTTGAAACAGAAATCGAAAAATTTAAATTATTAATATTTATTTTTTAATTGCATAATTTAGTTATTTTGTATATTGTGTTTTTTAATTAACTGATTCTAAACAAATACATAATCTCATTATAAATATAAAGTAATTAATCAAATAAAAATTATGAAAAATAACAAAAAAAAACTAATTAAAAATTTACTAGCCACAACTTCACTGTGCGCCATGATAGTTACTGGTGGTGCATCAAGCGCTTT
>JAYUJO010000163.1:0-1891 GCA_043765215.1 Rickettsiales bacterium
ATGGAAAAATAGATCCTATTGAAGATGCAGAAATTATCGAAACAGAATTAATAATCGCTGATCTGGATTCTGTTAATAAGAGAATGCAGAATATGGCTAAAAAAATTAAAGGTGATAAAATTCTGCAAGCTCAATATGATTTAATGGGTCAATGTAAAATTGTTCTAGAAGAAGGAAAACCATTAAGAACTTTAATCGGATCAGTTGATAAAGCAGAATTATTTTCCTTGCAATTATTAACATCTAAACCAATTTTATATGTTTGTAATGTTCAAGAATCTGAAGCTGCAACTGGTAATGTTTATTCAGAAAGAGTGCAAGAGATGGCAAAAGCATCTGGATCTAATGTTGTAATTATCTCATCTAAAATTGAGGCTGAAATTTCATTGCTAGAAGAAGCAGAAGAGAAAAAGGAATTTCTGGATAGTTTAAATTTAACAGAAACTGGCTTGAGTAAAATCATTCAATCTGCATATTTGTTATTAGACTTAAAATCATTTTTTACAATTGGTCCAAAAGAAGCACATGCTTGGACTTTTAAAACTGGAACCAGTGCGCCTCAAGCGGCTGGAATAATTCACACAGATTTTGAAAAAGGTTTTATACGCGCCGAAATTATTGGTTGTCATGAATATTTAGAAATTGGTAGTGAAGCAAAGGCAAAAGAGCACGGCAAAATGCGCGTTGAAGGAAAGGAATATATTATGCAAGATGGAGATGTGGTCCATTTTAGATTTAACGTGTAAATATAAAAAATATTTATGAAAATAATAGGGCGAATTCAGCCATTTTTACTTTATACATTAGTCTCATTATCCACTTTGACAGAGACGATATACTCAAGTGCGCTGCCTGAAATTGCAAGGCAATTAAATACTAATGGTGGAGTTGCTCAATTATCATCAACAGCTTATTTTTTCGGGTTTGCCTTAGGCGTTCTTACTTTAGGGCGAATATCAGACACTTATGGAAGAAAGCCTGTAATTTTATTTGGTATATCTTTCTATATTATTGCAACAATATTAATTATCCAATCAACAAATATTTATGCATTTATTGCATTTAGGTTTTTACAAGCATATGGCGCTAGTGTAGGGTCGGTGATATCGCAAGCAATGGCTCGGGACTCTTATAAAGGGTGGGAATTATCATATATTTTTGCAAGTGTTGCAGTAGTCATGTCAGTGGTCCCAGCTGTTGGTTCAGCTATTGGCGGGTACATAATAGAATATTTCAAAGAGTGGCAATATATATTTTATTTCTTATCTGTATTGTCAATTATGATGCTGATGATTTATATAAAATTTCTACCAGAGACTAATAGCAATATAGGTAAACAATTAGATAATCGTTTTTTAAGTTTATTTATATTGATGATTAAAGATAAAGTATTGCTCAGCAACGCTTTTATAATGGGCATATTTAATGGTATTAGCTTTGGTTTCTTCATACAAGGACCATTTATTTTTGTTGAAAAATTAGATATGCAGGCATCAAATTACGGTAAATTAATTTTGATATTAAGTGCTTTTAATTTGCTTGGTGGTTTAGTAGCCAAATATATGGTTAAAATACATATTAATACGGTTAAGATTAGAGTTATTGGTTTTATTCTAAGCTTAATTGGCTGTATCAGTTTATTAATTGGTTCATTTATAATTCCCTATTTTGAGCATAATGTAATTTTTGTCGTTATTTCAATATTCGTTCCAATGTCAATTCATATGATTGGTCATTCAATGATCATTCCAATGATTTTAAGTCATTCTTTAGATGATTATAGTAGAGAAGTTGGTTCTGCTGGCTCTATATTTGGCTTTTTATATTATGTAATTGTTGCTGCAGTAAGTTTCTTAATTTCATATTTTCATAGTGACACTATAAATAATTA
>JAYUJO010000164.1:0-1876 GCA_043765215.1 Rickettsiales bacterium
TATCCGGTTCAAATTGTTCAAATGGGCTCATCGGCAAATGATATTCTAAAAACTGCAGCTTTTGCTGCCATTGATGCTATAAACACAAAGAAAATAATATAATTTATAACATAATATATTTAACACGCAGATAATAAATATATTAATAATTTAATTTTTTTTATTACTTTATTTAATCAGGTTCATGATAATATAATTTAATAATAATTAAATTATATTTGGAGTATAGAATAAATGGCTAAAAATAATGATCAAAGTAATGTTTATAGTTTTCAAGTAAAGGAAGTTAATAATTTGTTAGACCAATTTCAGCAACGAAAGTTAAACAAAGTCATTACTCCTGAAGAAGCGAAAGTTGATAATGCGATTGAAAGTTTAGCTGGATTAGATCCAGTTAAACACGGTGAATTTTATAAAGCAGCTGAAAACAATCCAACTTTGTCTGTTGATAGTGCAGGCACTTTCTCACGACCACAAACTATAATTTCTTCCTCAGACAGTATTTCTCTTTCTGATTTTAATTTAGACTCAAAAGAAATTAGACAAATTTTTGATTCAAATAAAGTAAAAGTTAAATTACATATTGAGAATGTGGATGGAACCCTTATTGATGTTTTAGATGAAGTAAAAAAGAAAAATTCAGGAAAAATTACTTATGATAATGTAATTAAATCATTAACTGAAGATTATGGCTTATCTAAGTTTAATGCTCAATATACCCTAGCTGCTATAGATGAGAATGCAATTGCTCAGCCAGCAAACAAATTTAAAATTTCAGCACTAAATAGTACAGGAAAATTTCCAAACACAACTGATGATTCATCGTTAACTCTTAAACTTAAAAGTGGTGGATATGATGTACAATTATTATCTCATGGAAAGATGGATTTTGGCAACAATGATATTGTAGATATTAATATCTCAGTGCCTTTAAAACAAAAATTTGATGTATATCCTGAAATAACGTGCTCTGTAACAAGCAGGGGTGAACATGGTTCAAAATTGGTGGATTATTTAAAAGTATTAGATTCAAATCATGTTAAATTAGAAAAAATAGTTGAAACTACTTTAGAAAAAATTAATTCTTTAACAAAAAATAATGAACCAATAAGTTTAGCTCAAAGAAAAGATCTTATTAAAGAAACTTCTCAGCAATTGAGCAAATTGACAACTCAATCAGCAGCAAATATTGATCGATTATCTAAAGATTTAGTTGATACTACTTTGAAGATGAATGAAACAAAACATCCTAAAAAAAATATTATTTCAAAGGTTACTCAAGCTATTAAAGACAAAATAAGTAATTATAAAAAAATATCCTATACAAAAGATATTTCATCTTCACCTGATCAAGTGAAAGAAACAGCCAAAATTATTGGTGTAAAGATAGCTGATATTAATAATAAGCCAAGAAATAAAAAACCTGAAAAGCCTCAAACAAAATCTAATCAAAGATGATTGTTTATTTTAGTACTTAGATTTTTATTTATAAAAAAATAAAATAATTATATGGCTGAGCCTAATGAGAATGACGCTAAACATTCTTCAGATATCTTAGATTTAGCTAAAGAAGCTAAGATATCTGGTAATATTGGCAAGGCTATAGAAACAATTTTTTCAAATGAAACTGATTCTAATATTATAAAAGATAAAATAACTTTATTATTAAAAGAATATCTTAAATCTAAACACCCTAGTAAAAGTAAAAAAGAAATTGCTAAACAAAATATATTGATGAAACAAGGTCTACATAAATTGATTGAAAAACTTGATAAAAATAATATATAGTAAATCAAGATGAGATAGCGTAATTAAAAAAGGAAACCAAGGAATCGTATAAAGTATTAAAATATACAATTTGTTGTTTTATCCAACG
>JAYUJO010000165.1:0-4986 GCA_043765215.1 Rickettsiales bacterium
ACGCTATCTCATCTTGATTTACTATATTATTAAAATTAAAAAAATTTTATATACAAAAAAATCACTATTTAAATTTTAACTAAGAATTATGTTATCTAAACTAGATTGCACATCTTCAAAAAAAAATTATATATAAAAAATGAGTTTATTCAATCTCATCAAACATATTAACTTGATGTTTAAATTTTTTATCAATAGGTGTAGGTAAACCTAAATGTGTAAAAGCGCTATCAGTGATGGCGCGTCCACGAGGCGTTCTTTGTAAAAAACCAATTTGAATAAGGTATGGTTCTAGCGCTTCCTCAATGGCATCTCGTTGTTCTGATAATGCAGCGGCAATGGTTTCAACTCCAACTGGCCCTCCATTATAGTTCTCGGCAATAAACTTTAAATAGCGATAATCATTACTATCAAGGCCGACTCTATCTACTTCGAGCCGGTTCAAAGCAGTATCTGAAATTTCCTTATCTATTTGAGGTTTATTCTCAACTGAGGCAAAATCACGAACTCTTTTGAGTAATCGAAGCGCTATTCGAGGAGTTCCCCTAGATCTTTTGGCAATTTCCTCTGCCCCATCTGTGGTAATTTTAGTATGTAGTAAAATTGCTGCTCGGTTTAACACTTTGCTCAGCTCATCTATAGTGTAAAAATTAAGACGAAGCGGTATGCCAAAACGATCCCGCAGTGGGTTGCTAATTAAGCCAAGCCTGGTGGTCGCTCCAATTAAAGTAAAACGTGGTAAATCAATTCGAACAGAGCGGGCAGCTGGTCCTTCGCCAATAATAATATCTAGGAAAAAATCTTCCATGGCTGGATATAATATTTCTTCAATATTAGTATTAAGTCTATGAATTTCATCGATAAATAATACATCATTTTGCTGCAAATTTGTTAATATTCCAGCAAGGTCAGCGGCTTTAGAAAGAGTGGGGCCTGAAGTTGCTTTAAAATTAACTCCCATTTCTTTAGAGATTATGTTTGCAAGTGAAGTTTTACCAAGACCAGGTGGTCCATAAAAAAGAGTATGATCTAGTGACTCATTGCGATTTTGCGCAGCTTTTATAAATACACTTAAATTTGATTTAATATGCTCTTGGCCAACAAATTCATTTAATAAATTCGGTCTTAATGATGAATCCGCATCAACATCTAAAGCTTTACTAGATAAAATTTCTGTCTTCATTATATTTTAAAGCCTTCAACTATTTTTTAATTTTTTAAAGCCAAACGAATTAAATCGTTAATCGAAATATCAGCATGTTCATTCATGAGATTAGTGATTCTATTATAAGCCTCGCCTTTGTTAATACCAAGACTAGTTAATGCTAGAATCGCATCATCAGCTATTGAATTAATAGATTTATGAGTTGTTCCTACTGCTTTAGAGCCAGTTGATAAAATATTTGCTGAAATTAACTTATCTTTAAGCTCGGTAATGATTCTCTCAGCTAATTTTTTGCCAACACCACTCACATTAATAAAAGCATTTTTATCTTCAATATTTAAAGCAAATTGAATATCATCAGGAGTCATTTGTGACAAGATAGCAAGAGCCATTCGAGTGCCAACTCCTTTAACTGATTGCAAAATATTAAAGGCAGATTTCTCGCTTATATTACAAAATCCATAAAGATGAATATGGTCCTCACGAACATGGGTTTCAATTAAAACTTCAATAAATTCTTGAGGCATTAATTGACTTAATGTTTTGCTTGAGCAAAATACCATATATCCAACTCCGCTAACATCAATTATGCAATGGCTGTCGTAAATTGAGTCAACTAATCCTTTGAGTTTTCCAATCATTTATTTTAAATGTAAAATGCTATAGTAATTGATAATATCTGTTATGAAAAAATAGACAACCACAAAAACATATGTTTATATGTATTATTTCATATAAAAAAAATGATTTGAACAATGATATTTAAGTCGTGACAGCAGATTAAAATGCTGATAAATTAAATTTCATGCATTATTAAATAATGAAAAAATTTATATGTCCCTAGAGATAAAAATTATTAAAAACTATGCAAGCTCCTTGTTTACCTTGGTGAAAAAAGCTTCACTTGAGCAAGAAATTATTGAGGAAATGAAAGTATTTAATTCATTTTTAAATGATTTAACAGAGTTTAGAAAAACAATGTTATCACCAATTATAAGTAAAGATCATAAAAATAATATTATTATATCAATTGTTGATAAATATAAATTTCATGATCTGACAAAATATTTTTTGCATACATTAATTAAAAATTCTAGAATGAATTTGTTGCAAAATATTATAGAAGAATTTGAGCATATATATAAAGTAAATACAGGTGTTAAAGTTGCCACTATATTAGTTTCATCTTTACTAAATACAAATGAATTAAATGATGTAAAATTACTTCTAGAGAAAAGTCTAAATTCAAAAATTGAAATTAATCAAGAGATTAATAAATCACTTTTAGGTGGCATTATCATAAAATATGATAGTCAATTAATTGATTTTTCTGTTTACGGGGCTTTAAATAAGATAGAAAAAATCATTACACATGCTTAAAAAAAGTTTTTAACATGAAAAAATATACAAATTAAATAAGTTGGAGTTTTAAATATGGCATTGAATCCTTCAGAAATTTCTGAAATTCTTGAACGTGAGATTGGTAATAGTAATCTTAGCGGTGAATTGCAGGAGGTTGGATATGTTATGACCGTAGGAGATGGTATTGCAAAAGTTTATGGAATTGATAATGTGCAAGCTGGTGAAATGGTTGAGTTTGATTCTGGCATTAAGGGTCTTGTTTTAAACCTTGAAAATGACATGGTTGGTATCGTGATCATGGGTGATGATAGTTGCGTTCGTCAGGGTGATAAAGTTAGACGTACTGGAGAGATTTTAAAAACACCTGTGGGTATGGCGATGGTTGGCCGCGTAGTTGATTCATTGGGTCGACCTATTGATGGTAAAGGTGAGATAATTACTAAGTATAGTAGCAATATTGAAGTAAAAGCGCCTGGTATTATTGATAGAAAAAGTGTGCATGAACCTATGCAAACAGGCATTAAGGCTATAGATGCATTAATTCCGATTGGTCGAGGTCAAAGAGAATTGATTGTTGGCGATCGCCAAACTGGCAAAACTGCTATTGCAATAGACACGATAATTAATCAAAAAACGGCGCATTTAACTGGCAATGATGCTGATAAAATTTATTGTATTTACGTGGCGATTGGTCAAAAAAGATCTACTGTTGCTCAAATTGCAAAAAAATTAGAAGAAAATGGCGCTATGGAATATACCACCATTGTTGCAGCCACAGCATCAGACCCTGCTCCTATGCAATTTCTGGCTCCATATACTGGATGTTCTATTGGTGAGTATTTTAGAGATAATAAAATGCATGCGCTGGTGATATATGATGATTTGACCAAGCATGCTGTGGCATACCGTCAAATTTCATTGCTGCTTCGAAGACCACCGGGACGTGAGGCTTATCCTGGAGACGTTTTTTATCTACATTCTAGATTGTTAGAGCGCGCAGCTAAACTCTCTGATGCAAAAGGAGGAGGGTCTTTAACGGCATTACCAATTATTGAAACACAAGCAGGCGATGTATCTGCATATATTCCAACAAATGTGATATCCATTACTGATGGACAAATATTCCTAGAAAGTGAATTATTTTATAAAGGCATAAGGCCTGCTGTTAATGTTGGAGTTTCTGTTAGTCGCGTAGGTTCTGCCGCGCAAACTAAGGCTATCAAGAAGGTTTCAGGTTCAATGAAATTAGAACTAGCGCAATTTAGAGAAATGGAAGCATTTTCTCAATTTGGTTCTGATTTAGATGCATCAACAATGCGTTTAATTAAACATGGTTCAAAACTAACTGAATTATTAAAACAACCACAATTCTCACCATTTAATATTGAGGAACAAGTTGTCAGTCTTTATGCTGGTGTTAATAACTATTTGCTTAAAATTGATGTATCTAAAGTGCGAGCTTTTGAAGATAAATTAATAAATGATATTAAGTTAAAAGGTGAAGATATTTTATCAGCTATTCGCATAGAGAAACAAATCAGTGCTGAGACAGAAGAGAAATTAAAGATATATCTGAAGAATTTTGTTCAAGAATTTTTAGGGCAACAGTTAATATAATATGTCTAATTTAAAGCAGCTCAGAAACAGAGTAAAAAGTATTAAATCCACTCAGAAAATTACTAAAGCTATGCATATTGTTTCTGCAGCGAAATTAAAGAAGGTAAAAGATCAGGCAGAGAATTTAAATAATTTTTCACATACTTTGGGCTTGGTGATGCATGATATAGCAACTAGTGGAAACTTAATGGATTTACCTGATAATGATCGTAAATTTTTCAATGATGAACTTGAAAAATTGCCTCAATTATTAGTTGTGATGACTTCTGAGAGGGGCTTGTGTGGAAGCTTTAATTCAAATATTCTTAAAAAAGTTAAAGTTGATATTAAAAATTTAGAAAAATCAGGTAAGCAATTTAAGTTGCTAATAATTGGTAGAAAAGGAAGAGATACTTTAAAAGTTGATTACGCTGATAAAATCATAGGAAATTATCATGTGTCTCATGGAAATTACGAATGTGTATCTAGAGAAGTTAAAGATAAAATTATTGAATTAGTTGAACATGAGGAGGCGGGTGCTTGCAACATATATTATAATAAATTTGTTAATGCTATGACTCAAATTGCAAGTGTGGAACAAATGTTGTCAGCTCAAACTTCTGAAATTTCTACAGAAAATCAGATAACTCATTACGAATATGAAGGAACGGGTTTAGTTCATGATGTAATAAATTTATATATTCATGGTGAAATTAATTATGCCTTATTGCAAAATAGAGCAAGTGAAGAAGGTGCTCGCATGACTGCAATGGATAATTCAACCAAGAATGCTAAAGAGTTAATCAATAAATTTACGCTAAAATTAAATCGCTCACGGCAAGCAATAATTACTACAGAATTGA
>JAYUJO010000166.1:0-4982 GCA_043765215.1 Rickettsiales bacterium
CGCAATTTTTTTGGTAGAGGCGAAGAGGTTAGGGTTAATGTATCTGGAAACAAAAAAGAGCAATTAGTTGAACTCCAATACGAAAAGCCCTATTTTAAACGCGATGATCAAGTTCTTCGTTTTGAAACTACTTATGAAAATGGAAAAACAAAGGCTTATGATAGTAAAGAATCAGCTATTGCCGCCATTATCGAAAGACAACTTAATCCTTTTTGGAAAGCGGGAGTTGGGTTAAAATTTTCTCATTCGGAAATTAAGCATTTAAGCACTAAACAGAGGGCGCAAAAATATGATATTATATCTAGTCCTTTATTCATATCTAGGGATACTAAAAATGATATTTTAAATGCTACTAAAGGATATTATGTTATTTTAGAGGCATCCCCATTTACTAATATTGATGAAAAAAGTAAACCATTTTTAAAAACTAAAATTACTGCTACAACATATCTTACTAACAAAAATTTCATCAAAACTACTTTAGCATTAAAAGCTTCAGCTGGAACAATTACTGGCGTTGGTTATGAAAAAATTCCACCACTTGAGAAATTTTATGTGGGTGGTAGCAATTCAGTTCGAGGATATGCTTATCAATTAGCCGGAAATATGGATAGTAAAAAAAAACCTCTTGGTGGCAAATCATCTGTTGAAACATCCTTAGAACTCAGAATTAATGCTACTGAAAATATTGGAATTGTATCATTTTTTGATAGTGGCTATGCTTATAATTCTTTTAAAACTAAAAAGAAACAAAAGTTACTGCACGGCTTTGGTGTTGGTTTTAGATATATTACAGGTTTTGGTCCAATTAGAGCCGATATCGGTTTTCCATTAAAAAGAAGAAAATTTATTGATAAAACCTTTCAATTTTATTTTGGTATAGGCCAGGCATTTTAGAGTAAAATATGAAGATTTTTTTTAAACTATTAGCTTTCTTATTAATAATAATTTTTTTAGTTATTTCTTGTGGCGTTATATGGCTTCGAACTGATAATGCACAAAGAATTGTTACCAAAAAAATATCAACTTATTTAAAAGATAATCTAGCATTAAATGTTGATTTTAAAAATATACATATCTCCTTTCCATTTAAGCTAAATATTGAATCTATAAATGTTTCTGATCATGATGGAATAGTTGGAGATATATCAAATTTAGAAATTAATGCAATTTTGGCTCCTTCTATTTTCAAAGAAATAAATATTAGCTCAATAAAGGCAAAGCAATTAAATTTGCTTAAATATCCAGTCATTAAAACTATTAAAACTGATGATTCTGATAAAAAATCTAGTGTATTTAATCCAAATATAATTATTGACGAAATCAATATTAAAGAAATTAATTTAGGCAGCAAGATTACTGGAGCTAGTGAAGTAACTTCTTTTAATTTAAAAACGAATATAAATTTTCAGACTAAAGAAAAAATTATTGAATATAATTTATTAAGTAATTTACTGTTACCAACTGATGATTTATTAGAAGATTCTAAGTTAGAATTAACTGGATTATATAATATACAAGATCAAAAGTTAAACGTAAAACTTATTAAATTCTCATCTACAGGGATAGATTTCAATGGTAATCTTTCGATTGATAATCAACTTAAAGATATATTTGGTGAATTTTTATATCAATCTAATATTTTAGGTAAGTTATTAAATGACAAATGGCCAAATAGTCAAGCAGATATCGATGGGAAATTAATAATAAGTGGTAAATTAACTCAGCCAAATATTAATATTAAAGGCAGTTTATCAATAGATCATCCTTATAATATTAGTAATGAAATTCTACCTTTAGTATATATAGGACAATTTAATGTTGACGAACATTCAAATATTTTTGGAAATATCAATTTAAACTATGACTCAATTGATATTAATGGTGAAATATCTTATGCCCAAAATAAACTTAATTTGAAAAAATTTATAATTACCGGAACAGATCTTAAGGGTTCTCTAAATGCAGAATTAGACTTTCAAACATATTTATTAAATGGCAGCTTTAATCTTAAAGATGAAACTTTGAGTGAATTTACTAAATATTTTCCTCAAATTCATAGTGGAATAGTCGATTTATCTGCTGATTTTTCAGCAAATAATAATAAACAGCAAATATCACTTGCTGGTAAAATTGATAATTTTAATTATGATTCTTATTCTATCGATCTATTATCATTTAATATAAAATCTCCTGATATTATTGCTAAAACTCTGAGTGATTCGAATATTTTGGTTCATACTTTAAATATTGATGGCTTCATTCTTAATGAAATTAACATTAAAGCTCAATCTATTAAGGATCAAATAATCATAAATACTAATGTTATATCTAGAGATTCTTTTCCTTTTAATATAAGAGCTGATAGCGTGCTTCAAATATTGGATGATGGAGCTATTAAATTAGATATAGACCAATTAAGTGGTAAAATTGATAAATCTAAAATACAAAATACTAAAAAATTGAGCTTATATTATGGTGATAAAATCAGTTTTGATATTGATAAGCTTCAAATTGATAATGGAAATATTAGTTTAGGTGGAGATTTAAGCCTTGAGAAAATTGCTGCACATTTAAATATCAATAATTTTTCTACAAAAATGTTTGACGATATATTATCAGAGCAATTTATAAATTCTATTATTAATGGTAATATTATATTAAGTGGAACTGCTAGTAAACCAATTTTAACTTCTGATATTAATATTACTGATATATTATCCATTGAAAATGATAAAAAATTTAGTATAAAGCTAAATAGCACAACTAATAATAATCAGACAGATTTTTCAGCTAATGCTAATTTATCGCTTAAAAAAATTGCATCTATAGATGGTTTGATTAAAAATTCATTTTCACTATTGCCATTTCAATTTATGATTAATGATAATCAAGATCTTCAAATCGATATAAATTTAACTGATCAATTTAATATATTATCCCTGCTTCCTTCATTCCCGGGCCAAAAAATTGAAGGTAATTTAAATGGTCATGTTAAAGTTTCTGGCACTCCTGCTGTTCCTATAATCAAGGGTAATTTGAAATTACTTGAAGGAAAATATGTTTATAAAAATCTAGGTGTTAAATTTAAAAATATAACATCCGATATAGTCGCTAACGGTTATAAAATAACCTTTTCTGATATTGAAGGTCAAGATATATTTAATAATAATATTAATGGTAGTGGCAATATGGATTTAAAGAATTTTAATTATTTTTTTGAATTACACACCAAAAAATTTAATCCAATTAATACACCTTATATCCATGGTGATATTAATGGAGATATTACAATTAAGGGGGATCTTAATAGTGCGATAGCAACTGGTCAATTTGCTTTAGGACCAATGGAGATAAAAATACCTGAGCGATATCATACCAATATTCCAGAACTAAATATTGTTGAAATTAACGAGGGAAATGTTGAAGATAAAAATAAAAAAAAGCCATATGATTTTATGCTTAAAGTCAATTTAAAAACTAATGATAAAGTTTATGTGCGAGGATGGGGAGTTGACACTCGCCTTGATGGTAATCTTAAAGTATCTGGAAATATTAATGATCCTAAAGTTAAGGGAACCTTACAAACTGTTAAGGGTCGATATAAAGAATTTGGTAAGGTGCTCAGCATAAAAGAAGGTATTCTTTCTTTTGATGGTCCAATCATGCCCTCTCCTTATTTAAATATTGTTGGAGAAACTAATGTTAGTGGCAATTTAATTAGAGTGATCCTGGCGGGAACTATTGCAAATCCAGAAATAAGACTTGAATCAACTCCTGATATGCCAGAAGAAAGAGCTCTATCTATTCTTTTATTTGGCACAGATACTGAAAATATCTCAGCTTTCCAAGCAGTGCAGCTAGCTGATAGCGCCAGGCGTTTATCTGGTAAAGGAGGTGGTTTTGATCCACTAAGTATGGGCAGAAAAATATTAGGTGTGGATGATATTAATTTTAAAACTGATGCAGATAATCCAGATAAAGTATCAGTTGGGGTTGGGAAATATTTAACTGATAAAATATATTTTGAAATTGAACAAGGTCAGCAATCTGGCGCTACTAAAACTAGAGTTGAAATTCAAATAAGCCCTACAGTTTCAATTGAAAATATCATCGAGCAGCAAGGAAATACTTCCTTAGGAATTAATTGGAGGTTTGACTATTGAAGACGGTTTTATTTAATAAAAATCAAAACTATAAATATTGCGTAGAAATATAGTTTGTGGTATTCTGTACAAAACAAATGTACATGGACATATTATGCATTCAATAAGTTATACTGCTTTAAGAAAAAATTTAAGTTCTGTGCTAGAAGAAGTTGAACAAGATCATGTAATTTATCATGTTACCAGAAAAAAACATAAAAATATGGTAATACTCACAGAAGAAGATTATAATTCTATGCAAGAAACTTTATATTTATTATCTAGTGGAGCTAACGCAGAGTGGCTGAATGAGTCTATCCTACAATCGAAAAATAAACATTTTATTGAAGTTGATCTAGATGATTAAAAAGGTCAACTGGACTCTAAACGCATCAAAAGATATATCATATTGGAAAATAAAAAACAAAAAAATATATGATCGTATAAAATTATTAATAAAAGATATAGAAGAACGTCCATTTATTGGTCTTGGAAAACCAGAAGCTTTAAAATATTCCTTATCAGGATTATGGTCTAGAAGAATTAATCTTGAACATAGACTAATATATTCCGTATCAGATACTAATATCATTATTTATAATTGTAGATTTCATTATACCAAGTAAATTATTCAGAAAATGAATTGTCTAACCCTAAACTAAAATAATCGAGCAGCAAGGAAATACTTCCTTAGGGATTAATTGGAGGTTTGACTATTGAAGGGATTTTAGGATATATAATAAATTAACTTGAGATAGCATAGAAAGAGTGATAGTAAAGAGTTAAAAATGCAAGCATATAGTATAGATTTAAGGAAGAAGGTAATAAAGTATATAG
>JAYUJO010000167.1:0-4981 GCA_043765215.1 Rickettsiales bacterium
TAAGACATGATGATTATCAAATGATTTATGCAGTGATTTAATTTGAAATTTAAGATTTTCCATTATTAACTAAAAAATATTGCTGTGATTAAATAATTACTGATCAATATCATAATTGAAGAGCTGACAACTGCATAAGTAGTTGCAGAGCCAACTCCTTTAGCACCTTTACTTGAGTAAAACCCAAAATAACAACTCATTATGGCAATAATAAAACCAAAGGCAGCAGCTTTAACTAAGCCAGAAATTACATCCATCGATTCTAAATATTGCACAGTATTGATAATATATGACGCGCTATTAAAATTAAGTTTATATACACTTACTAAATATCCACCCATCACTCCAATAATATCACCAATAAAAACAAGGCAAGGTAAGCTAATGACAGCTGCAATTACACGTGGAACTACTAAATATTTAATAGGATCTGTTGATAAAGTATATAATGCATCAATCTGCTCAGTCACGCGCATTGTCGCAATTTCAGCAGCAATCGAAGCACCAACTCTACCAGCCACCATTAAACCAGCCATTACAGGTCCTAGTTCCCTAGTAATTGATAATACAACCACCGTGGCTATTGAACTCTCAGCAGAAAATCTGGCAAATCCTGAATAACTTTGCAAGGCAAGAACAGCGCCCGAGAAAAAAGAAGTCATGGCAACAACAGGAAGTGAGTAAAAACCTATAAAAATAAATTGTCTAATAATGAGTGCAAAATAAACTGGTCCTCTGGTTAAACCCATGAAAGTTTTGCCAATAAATATGGTCAAAATTCCTAGAGATCGAGTAAATTCAAGAAATTTAATTCCTATAAGTTGAATCGATGTTAGCATAATTATCTATATATATATTCTGTTTAAACGTGCGCCTAATCTTGTTAATACTTCATATTCGCTAGTATGTGCATCACAAGCAATATGACATAATTTATTATTTTTGCCAATTATTTCAACCTTTTGTTCAAAAAACAAATGCTCCTTTGGAACATTAGAAACATCAATAATAGTTGAATCCATTGAAATTAACCCAACAATTGGAGCTTTAAATCCATTAATATATGTAGTACCCACATTACTAAGATCTCTAGGTAGTCCATCCGCATATCCTATTGAAATTGTGGCAATTTGGCAACTTTTATTATTTGTATTAGTAAACGTCCAATTATAACCAACTGATTCTCCAATTTTTAATTCATTAAGCTGAATAATTGGTGCTTTTAATTCAATTGGATTTTGAAAATTATATGATAAATGAATATTTATGCCGTACAAGGCGGCTCCTGGTCGAACTAAATCCAAATGATATTCTTTGCCTAGTAAAATTCCACCAGAATTTGCTATAGTTTTTTTAAAATAAGGAATAACATTTGTTAATTGCAGAAACTTATCAAGTTGAATTTTATTGCTAATATTATCTGCTTCTTCTGATGAAGCTAGATGACTCATTATATATAATATATCAAGCTCTTTAAAACCTATTTTAATAAATTTATTAAAATCTATAGACGACATATCAAGGCGATTCAGACCAGTATTAACATGAATAATACATTTTAATTTTTTATTTAAAATAATTGAATGCTGTTGCCAAATCATCGCTTGTTCTAAATTAAAAATCACTGGTATTAAGTTATGTGCAATTAAAATATTGGCTTCACTTTGAAAAAAACCGTTTAATATATAAATATTGGCGTCATTACCAATTATATTTCTTAAATCAATGCCTTCTTCGTAATTTGCTACAAAAAAATGACGACAATCATGATTATATAATATTGGAGCAATATCTTTAATCCCTAAGCCATAACAATTTGCTTTAACTACAGCGCTTACTTGAGATTGTGGACATAATTTTTTTAATAATAAGTAATTTTGCGCGATAATATTGAGATTAATAGTAAGATCGCATTTGGAATTAATCATGAGTAATATTTAATTAGCTTATGTTTTATTTCTTCTATCACAAAAGCCGATATATCACCACCCAAACTTACAATTTCTTTAACCAATTTTGAGGAAATAAACTGATTTTTTTCTGATGCTGGAAGAAATATAGTTTCAATATTTTCATTTAATCGAGAATTCATGCAGGCCATTTGAAATTCATATTCAAAGTCAGAAACTGCCCGCAATCCTCTAATAATAAAATTAGCATTCACATTATCAGCAAAATTAACTAGTAATCCGTTAAAGCTGAGCACCTTAACATTACTAGCAATATTATATTTTTCTATATATAAATTTGCCATCTCACATCGATCTTTAATTGAAAAAATTGGTTTTTTAGAGACTGAAACTGACACAGCCAAAATTAATTCATCGCAAATTTTACTAGCCCTTTCAATAATGTCGGCATGTCCGTTTGTGATCGGATCGAATGTTCCTGGATATATTCCAATAATTTTACGCGTCATAATAATTTTAATAATTTAGCATTTAATAATTTATCAGATAAGCATTTTTAATAACAGTTTTTTTAATTGTTTTAAAGAAATTAATATAATAATAAATTTGAATAAAAATATAAAAAATAATAATTCTATATAAAAATATTGACCTTAAATTAAAGTTTAATTGCAAGATCTTAAAAACTTATTTAATGTACTAAGATTTGCAACTATAATTTGACCTTTATCTTTATTAAAATAAGTCATAATAATTAATTCTTATATGTATAATATCATTCTAAAAAAAGCTTCGGATTATTCTCATTTAGCATTTGCTTTGGTGATTATTGGAATATTGATGGTTTTACTTTTCCCAATACCCACAGGTGGTCTAGATTTTCTTTTAGCACTTTCAATCGGAATTGCTTTTATTATTTTGATGTCTACACTTTTTATTCAAAGGCCTCTTGATTTGAGTATGTTTCCAACGATTCTCTTAATCACAACTCTACTTAGATTGTCATTAAACATAGCATCAACTAGGTTAATATTATCCAATGGTCACTTGGGATCTAGTGCTGCTGGTGAAGTTATTGAAGCTTTTGGTGGCTTTGTTATGCAAGGTAATGTTGTCATTGGATTAATCGTATTTTTAATTTTAACTTTAATAAATTTTATTGTAATTACTAAAGGTTCTGGAAGAATTGCTGAAGTTGCAGCCAGATTTAGTTTAGATGCTATGCCAGGTAAGCAAATGGCTGTAGATGCAGATCTTGCAGCAGGCATGATTGATGAGGCTACAGCTAAAACACGGCGCAAGACTCTTGAGGATGAGAGTACTTTTTTTGGAGCCATGGATGGTGCCAATAAGTTTGTTCGAGGCGATGCAATTGCTGGATTAATAATTACTTTTATTAATTTAATCGGTGGAATGATTGTTGGTATCCTGCAAAAAAACTTAAGTTTTGAAGTTGCCGTCAAGACATATACTATGCTGACTATTGGGGATGGTTTAGTCTCGCAAATTCCTTCTCTTATCATTTCAATGTCTGCTGGTTTGCTTGTAACTAAAGCGGGTGCTACTGGATCTACTGATAAAATGATTTTTGATCAAATAGGGCAATATCCACAAGCATTGATGATGACCTCAATAGTAACTGGTCTAATGGCTTTTTTACCTGGCTTACCATTTATTCCTTTTTTCCTAATTGCATTAGTAATTGGGGGCACTGCATATGGTATTAATTATGAACGAACAAAAAATGTTGCTTTGGATTCTTACAATTCAAGTGGCAACATACCTAATAATAGAGATGGAGAGGTAAAAAATGCAACTCAAGATCAAGCCTCCTCAGAAGAAAAAATCGCTGATGTATTGCATTTGGATCTAATTAGATTGGAAATTGGCTATGGTTTAATGTCACTAGTTAATACTAATGATGGACATAATTTAACGGAGCAAATTAAGGGATTACGTAGACAAATAATTCAAGAATATGGTTTTGTAATGCCATCTGTTAGAATTCAGGATAATATCCAACTAGATACTGATGTGTATATTATTAAAATTAAGGAACTAGAAGCAGGAAGAGGAACAGTTCGCCCAGGAAAATTAATGATTATGGATGGGCATGGTGAAGATATAACCATTCCAGGAGAGAGCGTCAAAGAGCCGGCCTTTGGATTGCCAGCTAAATGGATTGACAAAAGTTATAAAGAGGAAGCAATTTTTCATAATTGCACTGTAATTGATCCATCAACAGTCATTACCACTCATTTAACTGAGCAAATTAAAGAAAATATTACTGATTTATTGTCTTATAGCGAAACACAAAAGCTTATAGATAAAATGAACTCTGAGCATAAACAATTAATTAAAGATATAATTCCCGATATTGTCTCAATAGCTACGTTACAAAAAGTGTTACAAAATCTTTTATCAGAAATGATTTCAATCAGAGATTTACCAAGTATTCTAGAATCTATTGCAGATTCTGCCAGAGCCAACAAAAATTTAGTTGCTATGACTGAGAGCGTGCGTGTGCAATTATCGCGTCAGATTTGTCATCATAATACTAATCGCGAGGGATTTATCCCTATTATTGCTTTATCTGCAGAATGGGAAAAAATCTTTATCGAAAGTTTGATAACCGATGGAAGTGGTGATAAACAATTATCAATGCCGCCTTCAAAACTTCAAGAATTTGTGGCAAAAGTAAGGAAGTCTTTTGATGAGCAGGCGCTTAAAAACTACGTTCCCGTCTTATTAACTGGGAGCTATACTAGACCGTATGTTCGATCTGTTGTTGAAAGATTTAGGCCAGCAACTGTTGTGATGTCTCAAAATGAGATACATTACAAAGCAAAAATTAGAACTCTTGATTCAATATAACTTTAGCAAGACTAAAATAAACAGAAATATAGATTTAGTTTTTAAGAAGATAAAGCGAGATCCTAATATTATCGTAAGATCAATTTTTTATTATCTATTTAACCTGAGTTCGACATAAGGTTAATGATATTATTATGTAAAAAGCGTTGATTTATTGAAGGTTTACGTGGTTTTAAGGTGTAAGCAATAAGAGCAGA
>JAYUJO010000168.1:0-4974 GCA_043765215.1 Rickettsiales bacterium
AAACTTAGTTTAAATGTAATAAGTATTATAAATATAAATACTTGTAGCATTATATAGAGATATACTAATTGGCTAAGTATTTCTAAAAGAGAACTAGCGCCAAATATAAGGACTACAAGAATCAATGATAACACCGAATAATCTAAATAGCGTTTCACATGATAGTAATCTTTTAAAGTAATACTTGAATTTGGTATAAAACTAATAAATAATTGGTAAGAACAAAATTCAATGAACATCACTATAATGTACACTGTAAAAAGAGTGCACGCTATGCAAAATGTTTTTTTAAAGCACATTACGAAAGATTCTTTAGTATTATCGTCTATAATTTTTGTTTTATCAGTTCTGCTAGTCTCAACTTCATTAATCATTATTAAAGATCTCTAATATATTTAATTTAATATAAATTCTTATGTACAGTGCTTTATTTATATAGATTTTCTAAATCCATTGTTTTTTTGGTTTTATTGTATTATATATTGAAGCTAAGTGAAATCATAGCTTAGATTGAGTATAAAGCACTTTTAATTCATCTATTTTAAATAAAATTTGAAATAAATATTCTTTAGATTTTACTTTCGAAACTAATATATTATAATCTTTTTTTGTAATAGGTTTAGCTTTATTTAAATCTATAATAGTAGATTCGTCTTCAGCAATATATAATTCTAAATCTCTATCATCATAATTTATACTTTTTCGAAAACCCCATAAAACTGTTAAAAATATAAAGGTGCCTATTATAGGGTAGCATTGATTGAAAATAAGAAATATAAAGATAGGAAATGTTAAAAAAGTTAAAATAGGAATGTTTATAAAGTTAGTAAAATAATTCCCTACGCTAGAATGATTTTCGCTATTCTCTGAGAGTAAAATAAAAGGCTTATTCCAATAACTAATTAAATTTGTTCCGAAATGCGAAGACTTTATCGATGATGGGTCAACTAAATACAATATTGTACACAAAAGAACTAAAAGTAAAGATAAATAAAATAATATATTTAATAAAGTTTTAGTATAATAAATTAACTTATTTACAAGTTTTAAAATTAAGAATTTTTCTGATAATATTAAATAATTTAATTTATACAAAGGATCCACATCACAAATAGACAACATTATAACAAATGGAAAAATTAATGCTAAATTTTGTATACAATAAATAGCTTGGCCCCATATTATTCCAAAATACTTTATATATTCATATTTAGTAAAATTTAAATATTCGAAAATAGGTTCTTTAAAATATATAATACATGCTAGCCATAAAATAGATAACCATAAAGTATTGCGGGTTTTATAGCTATTATTAATTTCTAAATTCATACTATTCTTTATTATAATATTAAACAATTATTTAAAATATATTATGCTTGAAATTATAGAAATAATAAAGATTTATTTAATCTAAAATTGCCCAACAAAAGAGTTTTCAAATAATTTTGTTAGTTCCAGTCTTTTTGAATTGCTGCCACTATTAATTTCAGAATATATCTCTTGGCAACCTGTATTTTTTAATAAGCCTATTTGATGATCTAATGATTCTCGTTGATGTTTAGTTGAGACTCTGGCGTAACCAATTTTCATATTTAATAATTAATGCTTAATTTTAACTACTACAAATAAGGAGCGAAGAGAACAAGCAATAATTAAGCTGTTTTTTTTCTGATATCTTTAATTAAAATCTCAGCTGGAATATTTAAGTGTTTATTTAATTTTCTTATCATGGATAAAGTTAAAGTTCTTTTATAATTTAATACCTCTGACACCCTGCCCCTAGAACCAATACTTTTCTCCAAATCTTTTCGTGTTAACCCCAATTGTTCAGCTCTTTGTTTGATAGCCGAAATAGGATCAGGAGTATCAATTTTGTAATATTTATTCTCATAATCCTCTATTAATATAGACAATACCTCTAATTTATCAGCTTCTTTAGAACCAACAGGAGAGTCTATCAAACTATCAATTATATGCATCACGTTTTTATAATCTTCTTTAGTTTTTATCGTATGTATTTCCACCTCATACCTCTTTTACATTAATTTTATCATATTCAGCATGCGTTCCTATAAACCTAATATATACAATTTTGATATCATATCTCACATGTGTTACTAATCTATACTTATTGCCTGAAATATTAAAAACCACCCTATTATCTCCAACAAAACTACAGCTCGAGAATAATTTCTTAATTTCATCAGGAGTATCAAAATTATTTTGTTTAAATATTTGATACCAAACTTTTAATGGTTGCTCAGAATCAGCGCCACCACCTTCCCAAAAATCTTTCAGTCTTTTTATCGCTATGATGCGCATTAATCTTATTTAGAATTAAATTATCTCTTAAAAACAAGTATATCACGATACCAAAATGGGATCAAGTGTATTTTAAATAATATTTCGTATTCACAAAAAAATCGTTCATATTAACTAATAACCACCCTGCCCCCACATTAAATACCATAAAACATTCAGTAACTTATTACAGTTTTCTACACAGGTTATACCCACCTTTTTATCTTTATTTGTAGTTAGCCACTATCTATAATTCATTATTCTCTTTTTATAATTTTATTGATATCTTTTAATAAATTCTGCAATAATATGTTTTACATTAAACCAATAGTATCTATTATAATTACTGAATTTAGAACAATTAGCAAGTTAGTATGGGTAAAAGAGATTTAGCGTCTAATAGTAAAAAGAAGAAATTAGAAGAAAAATATTTGATAGAAGGAGATGACTCGTCTGATGAAGAAATGGAGAATGAATTTTATTTTAGTCAAATAGAGGTTGCTGAATATAATCTTATATGTAGCAGAGGTGTGGTAGCACCAGTTGATAAAAAAATTACTCATAATTTATGGAAAGAAGTCAGGAATGCTAAGAAAGACCTTTTAACAGAAAAAGGCAAACTTTCTAATAGTAAAAAAGCCTGGAACACACTTGATAAAATACTTGAGAAGAAAGAGTATTCGCCTATTAAAGAACGAGTGAGAAAAATCTATAATAAATGCACGCTATCTATGTGCTATGAATCAATTAGAACAAGCCTTAAAGGCACTCACCATCACAGATGATACACCAGCGGTTGAAAGTGAAATAAACTGGCCATTATTTTGTCAAGATCTTGGAATTAGGTTGCTGACGTCAAATTCTGTAAGAGAATTATATTTTCCAAATAAACAAAAACTAGGAAAATTTTCTGGTTTACCTAATAAAAAACAGATTGAACGCATTTTACAATAAGCTATTTTAAAAAGTTTAAAGCTTATTTATCCTAAAGAACAAAAAACTATTATGAAAGATATAATGAATGGTGTCCTTACAAGTGATGCCTATGATTCTTTAGTTAAATCTTTCTGTAGTGACAAAAGAAAAGTGTTCAGTGATCTTAAGGGATCTTTAAAAGGATTACAGGAAACTTTGATAGAATTATTAACAGAAAATTATCAGCTGCCAACTACACCTAAATTAGAGCGTGAAATCATTTTAATAATCAAAAACTTAAGCAAACAGCATGATGATTTTATTACCTATAAAAACCAAAAGATTAGTAAAAATAGTAAATTTAATCCAGTGATGTTAGCAATAGATGATGATAGGTACGATGAAATCAGTATAAGGGCTGTTCAAGAGGCATATAAAGCTCTAATAAGGGGCAAAACACAAGCGGAATTTACCAATCTAGCTCTAGAAAAATTACGTACCCTCATAGAAGAAAATACCGAAGAAACTAAAAATGAAGAACCAATAATAGACTTGCTTGGAGCCGTACTAGATGAATTACATGAAGTTAAAGAACAATTTTTGCGCCCTATTCTAGTGGATTCTATAAATTTTTCTCTAAGAAATTTTGAAATTAGCACTAATTATCATAGTGCTAGCGCATTATTCTGCTATCTAAGATTAATACATTGCTCAGCAAAACGATCTATTAAAAATTTGAGACATGATGATTTTGAAAGTTTTGATGGAGTTGTTTTCTCACGAAGTTGGCAATTCAATGAAAAGATTACAATTACCGAGATTCAGACACTCTCCTGTAATAAATCTGTGACTAGTATGGTTTTGTATCCATACGATAATAGTTATCAGAAATTACTTGAAAAACTACTAAATTACCAGGATAAGCTGAATATAGATGATAATCAGGTAGTGGATCACATTAAGTCTATATTAAAATTTGGAAAATTGTTGAATATAAAAGGTATAAATTTATCTTACGAACAATTTTTGACTACCTTTGTGTACCACATATTTTGTACGGAAGTAGAGCGTCATCCCGCTACAGCCATACATATAGTAGTTGGTTTAGATTTAATTAAAATGAAAATTTATAGCTGGGAAGATTTTTTTTGTAAACTACCTATGACTATTTCTGACGCTGTACCTACAGAACGAGCTATCCAAATTTCTTTAAAAAGTAAGTTAAAAATACCTTATTACTATGATAAATGTCATTCTATAGCTAAAGAAACTAAAGACGAAAGCTATAAACAATTTATTTTACTTGAAAAAGAATTAATGGAAGCTTGGTTGTCTAAGAAAGGTTATAATGTTAATGAAATCAACAAAGAAATAATAAGTGATCTAAATGATCTTTGTTTTGAATATTATGAAATTAAATTATCAGGAGATTTAGAGTAAATACCCAAGACCGATAAAAGTACATTAAGAAATTTATAACGCTTTATTTTAAACTATGGCACTGTTGCAAATCATTTTGCCAATTATAGAGAGTTTGTCTGGTGACTTTGGCCATTTTTGCTATATATGATATTGGGTAATTACCAGATTTCATCATTTTGACATATTCCTGTCTTATGGCTTTATCGGCAGAATAAGTGCGTCCTTTATATTTTCCTAGATCTTTTGCTCTTTTAACGCCCTCATAAATTCGTCTATTGATCAAGCTTCTCTCAAATTCAGCAATTGAGCCCATCATATTGAACATTAGCATGCCAG
>JAYUJO010000169.1:0-1862 GCA_043765215.1 Rickettsiales bacterium
GGCACAAAATAAGTTTATCAAAAAGAAGAGCCGTATGACAGGAGACTGTCACGTACGGTTCTGTGAGAGCCTGAGGTGCAAGCTTTGGGCTACTCGACCAGTAGATTTTCTATGAAAAACTATAAGCAACAAAGTAATATTAAATATGCTGATAAATTGGTTTGGATTAGTCAATTGCAAAATTCTCGAATCAAGATTCTAGAATCAAGATTCTAGAATCAAGATTCGTAAATTTAGAATTTTTGACTTATTAGTAATATAAGAATAAATTATATTTGAAATAATATTAACAAAATGACTGAAGGTAATAAAGTAAATAATTCTGATAATAGATTTAATTTAAATAAAAACCTTATAAGAAAATATTAACTGAAATACAAATATGACTAATATCTCTAAAAAAATAAAACCTGAAAAACCCAAAATTGCTAATCACGATTTATTAGTTAAGAAAATCATGGAGAATCCAGTTGCTGCAGTAGAGTTTTTGGAAGAGTTTCTTCCTGCTGAATTTAAAGATATTTTGGATTTAACTACGCTTAAGGTGGAAAAAGAATCATATGTTGAGGATTCCTTAAAAACTAGACTTAGTGATATTGTATATTCTGTTGAAACTAAATCATTGCCAGGTGCTAAGGCGGAGACTGCATTTATTTATACGCTTTTAGAGCATCAATCTAGCTCTGATCATTGGATTGCTCTGCGCTTATGGAAATATTCATTATTGCTATTAGAGCGTCATGCTTTGAAAAAAACTAAGCTTCCTATTATTGTACCTTTAATATTATATAATGGCAAAAGGAAATACGCCGCGCCGCGCAATATTTGGGAGTTATTTACCAAACCATCTTTGGCTAAGAAAGCTATGTCAGAGGATTATAATTTAATTGATCTCAATGGAATGTCTGATGAAGAGATTGATTATGAAAAGCATTTGAGTTTTGTTTTATATAGTATGAAGCATATACATGAGCGGGATACATTAAAGATGTTAGAGAAGGCTATGCAGCTTTGTACTAAATCATTAATTATTGATAAAGGTAAAAATTATGTTCACACAAAGCTGATTTTATGGTATACTGACTCTAAGGTTCCAGAGGAAAATAAACAATTACTGGAGCAGTTAATAGTAGATAATTTACCTAAAGAAGACACGGATAATATTATGAGAACAATTGCAGATAGTTATATTGAAGAAGGTATTAATAAAGGAATAATTATTGGAGAAGCCAGAGGAGAAGCCAGAGGAGAAGCTAGAGGAGAAGCTAGAGGAGAAGCTAGAGGAGAAGCTAGAGGAGAAGCTAGAGGTATTGAAAAAACTGCTAAAAAACTGTTAAAAGAAAATATGGATGTTAAATTTATTGCTTCGGTGACGGGTCTTTCTATCGATGATATTTTAAGCTTTAAGAATAAAATGTAAGATTTAATGATCATAATTAGAATTGGATTTCTGCTTTATCAGCTTTTAATAATTTTGAAAGCTCCAGTAGAAAGCAAGAAGCCATGATAAAGCTAGAAAGCTTTACCTCCAAATTGCAGAATCGTAAGCGAGCGATAAAGGCGGTATTATAATAAGGGAAGAGGGTATGGAAAAAGGATTTGAAAAAAGAAATATTGAAATCGCTATAAATATGCTAAAGCAAAATTTGGATAATTCTTTGATATCTTCTGTGACAGGTCTGTCTGTAGATGATATTCTCAAGCTTCGGAATAAGCTGTAAATCATTGATTTTATGCTCTATACTCTTTATTACTTTCCATAAGATAAATTATGAAATAGTAAAAGATAGATTTTTATAATTATTAAAACTAAATAATTACTGAATTATAGCCTGGTTTTAAGTTTATTAATCTCTTCTTGA
>JAYUJO010000170.1:0-1857 GCA_043765215.1 Rickettsiales bacterium
TCATTCTTCAAAAGAAATAGTAGCTTTTTTAAGAAAATTACCAGATCTAAAAGATCTACCTGTGATATTTTTGATAGAGCCAGAAGAGTCAACCGATAGCTACAGCGCAACTCTTGGGCATTATGAAACTTTAATTAGACCATTTACTCCTAATGAGTTAATGACATTAATTAGAACATTGCTTCGTAAATCCAATCCTGTATTTCAAGATAAAATAATAAGATATAATGATATAAGTATGGATCTTTCGACTTATCAAGTTACAAGAGGGAAGAAAGAAGTTCATTTAGGCCCAACAGAGTTTAAAATTCTTCAATTATTTGTGCAAAAACCTAGTAATACTTATTCACGTAGTCAAATCATTGATTATGTATGGGGAACTGATAAAGATATTGCGCATAGAACTATTGATGTTCACATAAATCGTATTCGAATCTTAATGAAACTAGATAATGATCGTTATCCACTTATTAAGACAATTAGATCGCGCGGCTATTGCCTGGATTAAATATTTCTGTATTAAAATTTTTTTGGAGTTTATCTTTTGAAAATTGAAGAGAATATGCAGACAAAGCTGATTATAAAAAGACTATTAAAAGATCACGTTGCTCCATATAAGAGTAAAATATTTATCGCAATATTTTTTATGGTTATTGCTGCAGTATGTGCAGCAATAATTGTAAGATTAACAAAGCCAATTATTGATAGAGTTTTAATTGAACATGATCAGGATCAATTAATAATTCTAACCTTTTTTATAGTTACTATTTATACTATTAAAGGTATGGCCGAATATTTTCAAGGCTATATAATTAAATATGTAGGACAACAAATTCTAACTGATTTGCAAATGCGAATGTATCAACATCTACTTCGCGCCGACTTTCTTTTTATTCAGTCACAATCATCGGGTCGGTTAATTTCTAGATTTACTAACGATATAGTTTTAATGCGAGGGGCTGTTTCTAATTTATTAATTGGCTGCGCAAAACATTTTTTATCAATCGTATTCCTAATAGGAATAATGATTAGCCTTGATCCATTCCTAGCAGCTTGCGTATTTCTAGCTTTTCCAGCGGCAATATATCCGATTCAGAAAATGGGTCGTAGGATGAGGGCTGTGACTTCTAGCGCGCAGGAAGAATTGAGTAATTTCACAGCAAAGCTTGATGAGTCATTTTATTCAATAAAGATTATTAAATCTTTTTGCATGGAACAAAATGAGGCAATTCATGCAAGTAAAATTACTACAAATATTTTAAGTTTTTATAAAAAATCAGCTAAGCTAGACTCCATCACTTCGCCCATAATGGAAATTCTGAGTGGTTTGACGATTATCAGCCTTATATGGTATGGAAATTTTGCAATTGCAAGTGGCCAAATGACTACAGGCACACTCTTTACTTTTATTACAGCTTTCGTATCAGCCTACAGGCCTTTTAAAAGTTTAGTATCGTTAAATGTAAATTTGCAAGAAGGAATCGCTGCAGCAAATAGGGTCTTTAATATTCTAGATATTCAGCCTAAAATAACTGATGTAATAGAGGCAAAACCAATTGAGTTTATTAACCCAGAAATAGAATTTCAAAATATTGAGATGAAATTTAGTAATGATAAAATTGCTCTGCGTGATTTTAATTTGAAAATGGAGTCTGGAAAAACATATGCATTTGTTGGTGATTCTGGAAGTGGTAAAACTTCTATAGCTAATATGATTATCAGAATGTTTGATCCGACTAAAGGGCTAATTCTTATTAATAATACAGATATAAAACTGGTAACTCTGGAATCACTTAGGAAACAAATTGCTTTAATTGCGCAAGAAACAATTTTATTTGATGCAACTGTATTTGAAAA
>JAYUJO010000171.1:0-1853 GCA_043765215.1 Rickettsiales bacterium
CTCCAGGATTATCAGACATTATATATCCTTGCATGACATTTGGGCCTTTAATACTCCAATGCATGATAAACCAGGCAGTGTTGGTAGATTAATTCCTAAAATGGAATATCATTTGCAGCCAGTAGATGGCATAGAGCATGGCGGAAGATTATGCGTTAAAGGCCCAAATGTCATGCAAGGATATATAATGTCTGATAATCCTGGAGTTATTGTACCTCCAACTATTGAAAATTTAGGCAATGGTTGGTATGACACGGGAGATATAGTTTCAATTGATATTGATGGATTTATTAAAATATTGGGTCGTGAAAAAAGATTTGCAAAAGTTGCTGGAGAAATGATATCTCTAGCTGTAGTTGAAGAAATTATTACTAACGTTGATAAAGAATCGATGCATGCAGCAATTAGTATTGAAGATGAGACTAAGGGCGAGCAAATAATTTTATTTATTACTAATAGCTCGATTCAACGTGAGATGATTATTAAAAGCTGTAAATCAATGCAATTATCAGAAATGCATGTTCCAAAAACGATAATCACTGTTAAAGAGATACCAATATTGGCAACTGGTAAAATTAATTATCGAAAACTTATTGATTTAGCTAAAGAACATGTTAATAATAATGCAATTAAAAATAGTGATTTAGCCATTGAATAAGGTTTAATTGGTTAAAAAATAAATAATCTAAGGTAATAATTATGTTTGAAAATATAAATTCAATGTATACAGTCGAGTATATATGGTTAGATGGAACTAAACCTACTAGTAATATTAGATCAAAAACTAGAATTGTAAATTTGCCAGAAGAATTTGATGTTAATGATTTCCCAGAATGGAGTTTTGATGGCTCTTCCACTAATCAAGCAGAAGGTAACGATTCAGATTGTATTTTAAAACCAGTGAATTTTGTTGTTGACCCACTGATGAATGGAGGCGATTACTTAATTTTATGTGAAGTTATGAACGCAGATGGAACTATTCATGAATCTAATATTAGAGCAAAGTTAAGAAATATTTTAGATAATGGTGGCAATAAACTGAATTGCTGGTTTGGCTTTGAGCAAGAATATACCATGTTTAGACGCAATATTCCACTTGGTTGGCCAGAGCATGGTTTTCCTGGCAAACAAGGTCCATATTATTGCGGAGTGGGTAGTGGCAGATTTTTGGCCGGGAACTAGCTAATAGTCACCGAGATGCTTGCCTTGATGCTGGGTTATTATATTATGGTATGAATAATGAAGATGCAAGCGCACTTAACATTGCGGATCACACTTGGATTGCAAGATGGTTAATTCATCGTTTGAGTGAGGAGCATAATATTCATGTGTCGCATGATAATAAGCCAGTCAAAGGCGATTGGAATGGAGCAGGCATGCATACTAATTTCTCGACTAATGATTTCAAGAGATCATGAAAAAGGGCGTGTTAGCATTAATTATTACATTAAAATGCTTGAGAAAAATCATACAAAGCATATTAAAAATTATGGTGATCGACTAGAGGAGCGTTTAACTGGTAGATATGAGACTTCATCAATAGATGAATTTTCTGCAGGAGATGGTAATAGAGGAAGTTCAATTAGAATTCCAAAGCCCGTAGCCATTAAGGGTTATGGTTATATTGAGGATCGAAGACCTGGAGCTAATGCAGATCCATATTTAGTTGCAGCGTTAATTATATCTAGCATAGCTGAAATTGAATTTGATGCATAAATAATTGTATCTATATCAACAAAACTGATATAGTAAATTAAGATGAGATAGCGTAATTAAAAAAGGAAACCAAGGAATCGTATAGAGTATTAAAATATACAATTTGTTGTTTTATCCAACGTTTCATATTAGCCCAA
>JAYUJO010000172.1:0-14207 GCA_043765215.1 Rickettsiales bacterium
GCAAGCAATGTTTTACCAGTCCCAGGAGGGCCAATTAATAAACATCCTCGTGGAATTTCAGCTCCAAGCTTTTGAAACTTACCTGGATTTCTTAGGAAATCTACTATTTCAACTAATTCATCTTTAGCTTCATCTACACCAGCTACATCATTAAAAGTAATTTTTGGACCTTTATCAGATAGAAGCTTTGCCTTAGATTTACCAAAACCCATACCTTTGCCACCGCCTTGCATTTGGCGCATAAAAAATACCCAAACACCAATTAATAACAGCATTGGAAACCAAGAAATTAATACGCTAAATAGGTAATTCATTTTAGTATCAGGTGGAGCAATATCAATATATACACCATTATTACTCAAACGATCAATCATGCCTGGATAATCTGCTGAATAGGTGCTAAATTTTGACCCATCAGCTAGCATTCCATCGAGATATTTCCCTTGTATTTTTACCGAACTTATTTGTTTATTGTCAACTTTATTTAAAAAATCAGAAAAAGCTAATGATTCAGATTGACCAGAAAAACCTTCCCCTTGTAAGGCGTTAAAAACCATAATCATTAAAATAAAAATAAATATCCAAATAAATATTTGTTTGTTTTGGTTGTTCATCAAATTATTTCCTATAAGAAATGAGTAAAACGCGATATAAAGCGTGGACTAAAAATTGCCTGCAATTTGTCTTTTAAATTAACTTTATTATAATAGTATATATGGGGTATGGCTATAATTTTTTCAAGAGTTTTGACAACTGGCAAGGTAAATAAAATAGATTTATGATTATTACCCACAATTTTTATCAAATCTTCCATAAATATTTCTTCTCTAATTAGTTTATATTCGTTGATGTTTAAAGTTTCTATCTTAAATTCTGGTTCTATTTTATCTAATTTTAATAAAAAACGATTATCCCAAAAATAACCATCTTTATTTTTAATTAGTTCATTATTAATCTGTTGCTTTTCTCTATAAACCAATAATTTATTATTATAGTTTTTTAAAATACATCCATGCAAACTGTGATTAATTAAGTAGTTACTGTCTAATAAAGATATTATTTTACCGACACTTCTATAACGAGGTATTTTATCTTTGCCACTAATAATAGTTAAAATATAATTTAAAACTTGAATTCGGATATCATTATGCTGTTGATTGATTTTTTCAATATTAATCAAGGCAAAACCAAACTTATTAATATAAACATATTCAGCAATAACATGTAATAATTGCTTATTTAATATATTTGCTTTATCATTACATTCCTGCATCTCTTCAAATAATTGACTTTTATAATCAAATGAGAAACCATTAATCTCTTTGCGAACACGATTTCGCTCATAATCATCGCTTGAATTTGAACTATCCTCACGCCATCTATATTTATTACCCTTCAAATAACTCACTAATTCATTTTTAGTTATAAATAAAAGTGGTCTTAAGATTTGAATGTCATTATTAAAATAGGTGTTTGAATAACTCAGACCAAAGGCCCCACTCTTTTTCCTAGTACGCATGATATAATTCTCAAGCATATCATCTTGATGGTGAGCCGTTAGCAAAGTTTTAATACCTAACTTATGACATTTATCAGTCATTAATTTATAGCGTGCATCTCTTGCTCGTTTTTGAAGAGCTGACTTACTTTCATCATGAACCCAATTTAGCGCGTAAAAACTATGACCTAAACTTTTTGTTAAAGTTTGAACAAATTCTATTTCATGAATTGATTCAGGGCGCAAATTATGATTGACGCTTAAAACAATGAATTTAACTTGATTTATGTTTGCCCATTTAGCAAATAAATGTAGCAGGGCAATAGAGTCGCTTCCCCCGGAAATGCTTAAGGCGACTTTTGAAAAAGCCGCCTTTGATTTTAAATTATCAATAGATTGATTAAATCTATTTTGAATCATTTACTCAAAAACTCCTTGATCAGTTAAACGAGCAATAGTTTCGTTTAAATAAACTTCCAATTCTTTTTTGATTTCTTTGACATCTTCAATTTTTACGTTTTCTTTGCTGACAGTTAAGTTGCCATCTTTAACTTCTTTAACTAAATGTTCTAAAATTTCTTTCTTGCTATTATTGCCGTCCATATATTTTAATGCAAATTTATCGAATAAATTAATACCAACAGCGCTATGATTTAAACCAGTAACCCAATTATTTAAAGTATTATTAACTTGATGCAAAGCTAGATTGTTCAAACTAGGCTTTTCAAGATTAACTTTATTTTTATCCTTCTCATTAACTGAGATTTCCATGTAACCTTTCATCACAAGATTCATAGCATTTGCAACTAAATCATTTTCAATTTCTTGTTTCTTATCCGTCTTAAATAATTTATTCACTTTATCAATAAGTGTATTGATTTTTAATGGATAACTTTTATTTGCGGATAATATATATAAAATTCCTTTTAAATATGGTGATGATGAGGAAATAAACTGTTCCTTATCATTTTTAAAGTAAAACTTCAAAACATCATTATTTTCAATTTTTTTCTCATCCATAGGAACTTCTGGAGTAATGTCAATTGAAACTGCAAATTTTCTTATTGATTCATTATTCAGAGCTCTGTTAAGCTGAACATTATTGTGACAAAGCAAAGTACTTCTGAATCGTCTATTATTAATATAATCAAGATATTGCTCTGTTTTTACAATATCATTAATTTGTTGAAGTTTTTCAACTACAGAAGGCTTCATATTACCTAAATACATCGAAGTTAGGGATGTATCTGATAAATATTGTAAATTATGCTCAGAAGCTTTTTTAATAAAATCACTAAAATAAAATTGAGTATTATTATCTTCTAAATGCTCATGTGCAATATATGAATCTCTTTGTTTTGAAAGTAATTCAGCTTCTTGAGTAAGCATTTTTGCATAGGCGCTATCCATCCCTTCAGTGCTTTCTTTAACAAAAGCTAGCAGAGCTCTACTTTGAACAACCTTATCTTGAAGCGAAGTGTAACCTTGCGTGTGATATAACATCATATCGCGCACTGTTCTGACCATGTTCCATCCAGGAAGAGTATTATAGCTGATATATGCAATTCCATTTTCTGATAGATTTTTATCACATATCTCAATAATTTTATCTCTAACAAAATCAGGCACCCATGAAAATACACCATGACAAATTATATAATCAAATTTACCATATGTCTCGTTAACTTCTGTGATAGATGTGTTTTTAAGCTCAATGTTTTTTAAACCTAGTTTTTTGATAGTTTCCAAACCATCATCAATCTGCTTTTGGGATAAGTCTATACCAACATAATCACCTTTAGGATAATTCACAGCATGAGGAATAATGTTTCCACCAGCAGCGCAACCAAACTCCAAAACTCTAGCAGTTTCTATTTTTGGCGGATTCATACCAAATAAAGTTCCTAAAGTTGCAAGCCTCTCTGGGCTACTTTGATTATACGGATAGCTGTCATATTGTATCTCGTTATAACTATCTCTTATATTATTCATTTCAATCATAATAATTATTCTTTTTATTTATTTAACAGGAATTTTAAAAGTAAAACCAATTGTAAATTCTCCCACTCCAATTGTCTTCTTAATTGGTTTTTGAGAGACAAACGATTTTGTATTTGTATCGTATGTAGCATATTTAAGTTTTATATCATTTACAACCTGTAATTTTGCACCAAGATCTACACTAAAGTTTTCTGATAAATCACGAGATACTCCACCACCCACTTGCCAAGCCAAGCAATTATCTACACTTTTGCTTAATCTGAAATAATCAAAGTCTTTATTAAATCCAAATTTAACTAAATCGTTTGTTGTGGTAAAAGTTGGCTTGACTGTTATTCTAGCAACACCTGCACCCAAAATAAAGTAAGGTTTTAGCTTTAAAACTTTCTCTGGAAGTTCATATATCCAATTAATTGTATATACGTTTGAAATAACTTTAGTGCTACCTGGTGTTTTAGAGATAGTTATTGGCCCAAATTGTGGGTGAGTGGCAACTACCGTCTCAGGTAAAACATAGGTAAAGCCATATTTTGGTTGATATGTGCCAGATAATTCAATCATCATGCCTGGATAAAAGCTATAACCAACGCGCGCACCATACATATCTGATTGCTTAAGGCGGAATTTTGACTTTGTTTCCTTGTTAACAAAGCTTTTAACTACTGGCTCTGATAAACCGAGTTCTGTGCCCACATAAAAATATTTGCTGTAATTATCTTCTGCATAGGCAATATTTGTAGACAACAAAGCAGCACTTGCTAAAAATCCTATTTTTATAATTTTCATATTATTTTTAATTAATTTGCTTAAGTAATATTATTTGGCGATTATATTAAACTAAATTTTTAGGTCAAATTAAAAATGTTTTTAATTATACATTTAAACAAAAAGATCTAATCACAATATATGCTCTTTAATATTAAAAACACATGTCTTAAATCTCAATTTTTATCTATGTTTTGCATATTTTATATGTTTGTTAAATTGTTAAACTATCTATATATAGTGTGTCAAGAGAAATAACACACTATATCTACAATATTTATGTTGAATTCAATAATATGTTATTTATGATAAAAACATCATAAATTTAAAAAATAATTTTGGGTATAGATAAATATGACCTCTGCAAAAGCAACAAAATATGAAATAAAAATAAATCGTAGTCGCGATAGTTTTCTGACTGATTTTGGTAAGGCGGTGCTTAAAGATCGTTACCTTATTAATGGAGAAGATTATCAAGATTTATTTGCTCGAGTTGCATCATATTATGGTGATAATCAGGCGCATGCAAATAGAATGTATGATTATATTAGTCAGTTATGGTTTATGCCATCAACACCAATTTTGAGTAATGGTGGGACTGATCGAGGCTTACCAATTTCCTGTTTTTTGAATGAAACTGGTGATAGCCTAGAGGAAATTGTTGATTTATGGAACGAGAATGTTTGGCTTGCTTCACGCGGGGGTGGTATTGGTAGCTATTGGGGTAATGTTCGCTCAATCAATGAGTCAGTACATGGTAACGGCAAAACATCAGGCATTGTACCATTTCTTAAAGTACAAGATTCAATGACGCTTGCCATTTCTCAAGGCTCCCTAAGACGTGGAAGCTCTGCAGTATATTTACCAATTGACCATCCAGAAATTGAAGAATTCATTGATCTTCGTCGCCCAACAGGTGGTGATGTTAATAGGCGCGCCCTTAATATTCATCACGGCGTTGTTATTACCGATGCTTTTATGGAGGCGGTTGAAAAAGATGAAGATTGGCCTTTAATTAGTCCATATACGAAAAAAGCGATGAGTTCTGTAAAAGCACGTGATCTATGGACAAGATTACTGACTACTCGTATTGAAACGGGTGAGCCTTATTTATTATTCATTGATGCTGTTAATAAAAGCATACCTGAACATCACAAACAATTAGGTTTAAATGTTAAAACTTCAAATCTATGTTCTGAAATAACTTTACCAACTGGTCTAGATCATTTAGGCAATGTGAGAACGGCGGTTTGCTGTTTATCTTCTGTTAATCTTGAATATTACCAAGAGTGGCAAGATAATGCTGATTTTATTCCTGATGTAATGAGATTTATTGATAATGTATTAGAGGATTTCATAGTTTCTGCTCCAGATACTATGAACAGGGCAAAATATGCTGCAATGAGAGAGCGCAGTATTGGTCTTGGCGTTATGGGCCTGCATTCATTTTTGCAATCGCAAAATGTACCAATTGAATCAGTAATAGCAAAAGTTTGGAATAATAAAATATTTGAATATATTGCCAAAGAAGCTGACGCTGCCTCAATTCTAATTGCAGAGGAAAGAGGAGCATGTCCAGATGCGGCTGAGGTTGGTATTATGGAACGCTTTAGTAACAAAACATCTATTGCGCCTACTGCATCTATTTCAATTATTTGCGGAAATTCATCTCCAGGGATTGAACCATTTGCTGCTAATAGCTTTACTCAAAAAACATTGAGTGGATCATTTACGGTAAAAAATAAAAATCTAATTCGATTATTAGAGCAAAAAGGATTTAATAATGATACTGTTTGGTCTTCAATTTCAACTCATGAAGGTTCAGTGCAGCATTTAAATTTCCTGAGCGATCATGAAAAAGATGTTTTTAAAACTGCTTATGAAATAGATCAGCATTGGTTAATTGAATTAGCTGGAGATCGCACGCCGCATATATCTCAGTCACAATCACTAAATATTTTCATGCCAGGAAATGTTAGTAAACAATATTTGCATGATATTCATTTCAAAGCCTGGAAAAAAGGGATAAAGAGTTTATATTATGCGCGCTCTACTTCAATTCAAAGAGCTGATAAGGTATCGCATATGGCTATTCAATCTCAGGATATGATTGATTTAGAGAATAAAAATAATTTAGGAGCAGCGTCATCAGCTCCATCTACAGAATCAGATAATAACAATTATGACGAATGTTTAGCTTGTCAATAAAAAATATATATAGGAAAAAATTATGTCATTATTAAACTCAAAACCAATTTACAAACCATTTGCATATCCATGGGCTTATGAAGCTTGGCATACTCAACAGAAAATTCATTGGTTACCAGAAGAAGTGCCGCTTGCAGATGATGTTAAAGATTGGAAATATAATCTATCAGCTGGAGAAAAGCATTTGCTAACTCAAATTTTTCGTTTCTTTACTCAAGCAGATATTGAAGTGAATAATTGCTATATGAAACATTATTCGCAAGTTTTTCAGCCAACAGAAGTGCAGATGATGCTTGCTGCATTTTCAAATATGGAAACTATTCATATCGCCGCATATTCACATTTACTTGATACTATTGGTATGGATGAAGGGGAATATCAAGCCTTCATGAAATATAAGGAGATGAAGGATAAATATGACTATATGCAAAAATTTGGCGTAGCAACTAAAGAAGATATTGCTACAACACTTGCAGTATTTGGTGCATTTACTGAAGGATTGCAATTATTTGCTTCATTTGCCATTCTGCTTAATTTTCCTCGTTTTAACAAAATGAAAGGTATGGGACAGATTGTCACTTGGTCAGTTCGTGATGAGACTCTTCATACTAATTCCATTATTCGTTTATTTAAAACTTTTGTTCAAGAAAATCCAGAAGTATGGAATGAGCAATTAAGAAGTAGGCTTTATGAAGCATGCGCAACTATTGTTCATTTTGAAGATGCATTTATCGAACTTGCTTTTGAAGTGGGTGGCATTGAAGGATTGTCTGCTCGCGAAGTGCGTCAATATATCAGATATATTGCTGATCGTAGGTTAATGCAATTGGGATTGAAGGAAATTTACCTAGTAGATCACAATCCACTGCCATGGTTAGATGAGATGTTAAACGGTGTTGAACATACTAATTTCTTTGAAAATAGAGTAACTGAATACACCAAAGCAGCAACAACTGGAACTTGGGACGATGTTTATGTCAATATGGATAATAAAAAAGATAAAAAAAGTTCAATAATTCTTCCATAACCTCAATATAACAAAAAAAGTACCTCCCTAATTCAAGCGGGAGTTACTTTTTTGTTATAAGTTAAAATTTCAATTTTACAAAAAAATATATTTAAGATATAAGATCAGCCAATTAATATATAAAAAAATATAATGACTGGTGAAAATATAATAATAATTAAAAACTCTGGGGCAAATCATGCAATTGAATTTATTAAAGATCAAATCAATAAATATGGAAATATAGAAAATCTTTATAAACAAAAAAAGGAAATTATTAATGTAATAAATTCAGTATTTGTAAATTATAGAAAAGATATAATTGAATGGTTAAAGAATAATTACTTTAATGATGAAATTGAAGGTTTTTTAAATGAATTAGATATTGATTATGAAGAACTAAATATTGCTTCAACAGAACAAGATAATAGTTCATTATACAAAGCAACTGAAATTTCTGATGCCAAATTTGATCGATTGATGGGTCAGGAATATTTTGCAGAATCATCTTCAAGTGATTCTGAATAACTATAATTATATTTATTTGATTAAATATATATAGGGATGAATTGATTTTAAAATAATTATATGCTAAAAATTTTAATATATTAAATTTTATTTATTAATAATGAAAAACCCCATAAAATTTGAAGATATTGATCCATATATAAATTTAGAATCAGAAATTTTAAAATTAAAAAAAGAGCATAATGCAATAATTTTAGCCCATTATTATCAAGATTCAGAGATACAAGATCTTGCCGATTTTGTTGGTGATTCATTGGATTTATCAAAAAAAGCAGTTGGTACAGACGCTGATATCATAGTTTTTTGCGGCGTGAAATTTATGGCTGAAGCAGCGCTGATATTAAATCCAACTAAAAAAGTATTATTACCAGACTTAAATGCTGGTTGTTCACTTGAAGATTCATGTCCGCCAAAGCAATTTGAAGAGTTTAGAAAAAAACATCCAAATCATGTTTCAGTGACCTACATAAACTGCTCAGCTGAGGTAAAAGCATTATCAGACATTATCATTACGTCATCTAATGCTGAAAAAATAATTAATTCAATTCCACTTGATAAAGAAATATTATTTGCTCCAGATAAACATTTGGGCAATTATTTAATCAAAAAAACAGGCAGGCAGATGACCTTGTGGAATGGCTCATGTGTTGTGCATGAAAATTTTTCAGAACGAGAATTAATTAGGCTTAAAACCAGTCATCCTAAGGCGCAAATTATTGCCCATCCTGAATGCCCTTCCTCGCTTTTAGAATATGCTAATCATGTGGGATCTACTTCGTCACTACTTAATCATGTGAAAGATAATAATTACATGGAATTTATTGTTCTGACTGAGCCAGGAATAATTCACCAAATGCATAAAATATCGCCAAAAAGTATATTCCATGATGTTCCCTCGTTAAATAAAGCGGGATGTTCATCTTGTAGCCAATGTCCTTATATGCGTTTAAACACTTTAGACAAAATATATTTATGCATGGTTAATCAAGCTCCTGCGATAACCCTTGATCCCCAAATTATGATTCGGGCAAAAGTCGCCCTTGATCGTATGCTTCAAGGTCACCTATAAATTAAATTTAAAGATGGATCAATTATGTCCTAATCTTTTTAATTCTTTTATTTTTACTATTTTTATAAATTGAGAAAATTATTCCTGCAAATATAAGACTAAGAATTACCATTATTGGCACATATACTGGAATTTTGAAAAAATGCGCAACGAATATTTTTATACCAATGAAAATCAAAATAATAGATAACGAATATTTTATATATTTAAAGCGCTCAATAATGTCAGCTAAGCAAAAGAATAAAGCTCTTAGACCAAGTATTGCAAAAATATTTGATGTATAAATGATGAAACTGTTTTGAGTAATAGCAAAAATAGCTGGTATGCTGTCAATAGCAAAGATCAGATCCATTGCTTCAACTGTGATTAAAGCCATAAATAATGGAGTAAAGTAAACTGTACTATCTTTTTTAACGATAAACTTGTTACCATCTAATTCACTTTGAATGTTAAGCTTTCTTTTTAAAAATTTGTATATATATAAGTCATTTACATTTATAGAATGACCATTAATATTAGCCAGCATCTTATAACCAGTATAGATAAGAATAATTCCGAATATATATAACATCCAGCTGAACTTTGCTAGAATAATGCTTCCTAATGGAATTAATATTGCCCTTAAGATTATAACTCCTAAAATACCCCAGAATAATACTCTATGTTGATATTTTGGTGGTATTTTAAAAAAGCTAAATATAATTGAAATTACAAAGATGTTATCCAGTGCCATTGCCTTTTCTAAGATAAATCCAGCAAAATAATTGCTAGCTTCGTGGGCACCCATTATAATATAAATATATACTCCGAAAAAAATACCAATAGATATATAAAATAAGCTAAGTATAGCGCTTTTTTTAAGACTCATTACTTTATCTTTTTTATTAAATACGCCAAGATCAAGAATAAGTAAAATTATTACGACTAGACTAAAAACGATCCAAGATAAGTTCAACATGGTTATAATATATTTATAAATATTAAATACTTAAATGTTGCACAAAATATCAAAATATATTAGAGAAAAGTGAAATGATGATATAATATAAGTAGAATAAGTATTACTTATATCACGATATGTGATTGATAATTTAAAATCTCAAATTAGTTTATCTGAAGCAAATTTATAAAAAAACCTTTACCATAATTTATGATGGTAAAGGTTTAATTTGATTTATATCAATTTGACATTATTTATATGTAAATTATGCCTGTTTGGCTTTATATCTTTTATTAATTTTATTAATAACAAGAACACGCCCTTTTCTTTTAACAATGCGACAATTTTTGTCTCTGTTTTTTAAGGACTTTAATGATTTAACAATTTTCATGATTGCCTCGTAAATTGCTTATAGATTATATTTATATATCTGTTGATTTTAGGTATAAACACATACATAGCAAAGGTCAAGAAAAAAAATACTTAAAAGCAACAATATATGGTAAATTATCCTTGACCAAGAAGCTTAACAAACTTATCATCACATTTATTATTAAATTAAAAAGTTTATTAGAGATAAAACTATATGAAACCATACAACGATTTCGCTAAAATGATTCATAAAGAAGGATATATATTTATTATTATTTTTGCTGTTGCAACTTTTGTGCTAGGTTCATTTAGCACATCATTAGGATGGGTTGCTGGAATTGCCACTGGTTGGTGCGCATATTTTTTTCGTAACCCCGAGAGAGTAACGCCTATTGCAGATAATATAGTCGTGAGCGCTGCTGATGGAGTTGTACAAAAAATTGTTGAAATAACACCTCCTGCAGAACTAAACTTGGGTATGGAAGAGATGATCAGGGTCAGTGTTTTCTTAAATATATTTAATGTTCACATAAATAGAATTCCAGCAACTGGTAAAATTGTAGCTCTACATTATTCACCAGGAAAATTTTTTAATGCATCTCTGGATAAGGCAAGCATTCATAATGAACGCCAAAGTGTATTAATGGAAATGAAAAATGGTACTCAAGTTGCTTTTGTTCAAATTGCAGGACTCATTGCAAGACGTATTGTATGTGACTTAGAAGAAGAACAAGAAGTGTTGACTGGACAAAGATATGGATTAATCAGATTTGGCAGCCGAGTCGATATTTATCTACCTCTAAAAACTCCTATTATGGTCACTGAAGGACAAATTTGCGTTGGTGGAGAAACTATTATCGCTGATTTAAATAAAATGAAAATTGACGAACCATTATTTGAAAGACGTTAATTTGAATGTCATTGAAATTTTAATATTGGTACAAGATATTGATTAAATTCAAACAAAGAAATATCGGAGTAAAATCTATTCCAATAACTAAATTAGTTCCAAATTTGGTAACTCTTTTTGGCTTAATAATAGGAGTAAGCTCCATTCGATTTGCATTAGATGGTCGCTGGGAATCTGCAGTTTATTGTATTTTAATTGCAACTATTATTGATGGCTTAGATGGCAAGGTTGCCCGCTTTTTAAATGCTACTAGTCATTTTGGCGCTGAGCTTGACTCTTTATGTGATTTCATTAACTTTGGCTTATGTCCTGCTTTATTAATATATTTATGGTCATTCCAATATAATGAATATAAGGTAATTTCTTGGTCAGTTAACATGTTGTTTGTTGTTTGCATGGCAATTAGGTTGGCTCGATTTAATACGGCCATAGTGGAACCTAACGCTGTTAAACAAGATGATAGGTTTTTTGTTGGAGTTCCTGCTCCTAGCGGAGCTATACTTGCATTAATGCCAATTATATTAGATTTTGAGATTTCTGCTTTATTTGATAATTTTGATATAAGAAATCATGATATAATTATAAATATATATATAATGTTTATGGCACTTCTGCTTCCAAGTAGGTTTCCTACTTTATCTTTGAAAAAAATACATATCAAACCAGAATATTTATCACTCACTATGATTATTTCTGCAGTGTTTATATTATTATCATTTATATATACATGGTATTGGTTGCCCATTCTTGCTATAATTTATTTATTATCCATACCTGTATGTATGTATGTTAAACATAAATCTTAGTTTTCATAAATGAACCAATTGATCGATAAGATTATAAAACATCAATATGCAAAGCCAATTCTTGCTTTAATTGGACTTGTTTTCTTATATTTATTATATTTAATATATGCATGGTCGCATACTGAAACTACCGATAATGCATATATAGAAGCAGATATTTCTACTGTTAGTCCTGAAGTTGATGGCGTTATTTCTGAGGTTTTAGTTCATGAAAATAATATAGTGGAAGCTGGACAAATTATCGCTAAAATAAATGATACAGTTTATAAAGCCAATTTGGATAAAGCTGATGCTTTACTAGATCTTGCTAAAAAAGATATTGATATTATTGTGCAAAATATTAAAATATCTCAAATCGAGCAAAATAAGGCTACTGAGTTATATCAATTTGCAGAAGAAAATTTTAAAGTTACTAAAGAAGAATATAGAAGAACTAAGGAACTCAGCAAAGATAACTATGCTAGTAAAAAAAATCTAGATAATGCTAAAATTGCTTATGAAAAGAATAAAAGTGATTTAGCACAAGCAAAATTTTCTATGCAGACAAGCAATGAAAATTTAATCATGCTGGAAATCAAGCACCAAGCATCTATAGCTAAATATAATACGGCAGTTGCTGAAAGATCTCTCTCTTTGCGTAATTTAAAAAATACAGTGATACGTGCTCCAATTAGTGGTAAAATTGGTAATAGCTCTCTAAGAGAGGGAAATTATATTAGAACTGGCGTGGTATTATTTTCCATTGTTCCAATTAATGAATTATATATAAAAGCTAATTTTAAAGAAACACAAATTGCTAAATTTAATTCTAATATGGCGGTTGAAATTACTATTGATTCAGAGCCTGGCATTAAATTCAAAGGAACAATTAGAAATATATCACCTGCTACGGGTTCGAAATTCAGTCTATTACCACCAGCCAATGCAACAGGTAATTTCACAAAGATCGTGCAACGTGTGCCAGTTACAATTAATTTCACTGTGCCAGATAACATGAAAAGCCGAATTGTTCCAGGTATGTCTGCTTATGTTAAAGTTAGAATTTAGTATAATGATAATATGATTAAGCAAAGCCTACTCATATTATCATTACAATAGTTTTAATAGAGAAATAATTAGAATTTAGATTAGTTTACATCAATGATATTATCGTTACTTTCTCCAACAACATTGGTGTCTAATTTAAAAATCTCAACAGCTTCTTGATCAACTACTTCTGCTGTGTTGAAATCAATGTAACCCATTAATTCGTGAACTTGCTCTGTAGAAGCATTATTATCTTCTAAAAGCTTATCAGTTAATAATTTTTTTATGCTTGTTATTAATTGATTTTTATTAACTTCTACAAAATTAATATCAAATGTAACATTATTTTTAAGAAGAAACTCAACTAATTCAATATGGTTTTTTATACATGCTGCAAGTAAAGGAGTTTTACCTGTAGAATTAATAAAATTAATATCAGCTCCTTGTTCAATTAAATTTTGAACTTTTTCCATTTCACCTTTTAAGCATGCAATTATTAATGCTTGAGTCATAATATTACCTAATATATAATTTAAAAATACTTAAACAAAGAATTATCATTAATTAAGTAATTTGTCAATTAAACAAATATATAAATTCATATTTTAGTAGCAATCATTCCAATATGGCCTACGCCATTGCTATCAAAACTTTTAAAGTCGAATAATTTTATTTTATTAATTTTAAAACCGAATTTTGGCATTAGTAATTCGAGTTGCTCGATGTCGAAAACTTGAATTGATTCTGGTACATCATCTACTAAAATTCCCGCAAGCTCTTTATTATTCTCAACTATACCTGGCCAAGGATTACCTTCATTCCAACGCTTTTTATAAATTGGCGAGAATTTATCATTTAAAGTGTAATGATAAGGAGATAATGTGATGAATATAAATTGCCCTCCTGGCATTAACCAATCATGAATTTTTTGCATACCTATTTTAAATTGTTCTACATCTAAAAAATGCATCATTCTACTAGTTAAAATCGAAGCAAATGAATTTTTTGGAAAATCAATTTCAGGAAAAGCACCTTGTTTTATAAATAATTTTTCTCTATCATTTTTATTAATATTTTT
>JAYUJO010000173.1:0-4934 GCA_043765215.1 Rickettsiales bacterium
CGATTTAAGTATAGCTAATAAACCTATGATCATCTCAGGGCCTCTTGGGACAGAGATAGCAATCCTAGTTTCTAAATTAACTCCTTGCTTAATTAAAAAATGGGCTAGCTGGTTAGCTTTTTGGTTTAATAGTTCATAGCTAATTTGGTGATCTTCGTAGGTAACGGCTATTCTATCTGGGGTTTTTATTACCGATTCTTCAAATAATTGATGGATAACCTTATCTTTTTCATATTCATAACTGTTCTTGTTGCCTTTTTTTAGATTCTCCAATTCCACTTTGCTTAATATACATATATCAGCTAGCTTCTTATTAGGATCTTGAATAAATTCATTAATCAAGATTGTGTAATATTTACACAATCTTTCGATAGTCTCTTGCCGAAATAAATCACTAGCATATTCAAATTTCAAGTTTAGTCCTTCGTCTGTCTCTGTTATGTTTAGAGTTAAATCAAACTTAGCTTTCAGGTTGTTAATTTCTATTTCTGTTGCTTTAATATTACCTAGCCTTAACTCCTCCCTTTCATTATTTTGTAGAACAAACATTACTTGAAATATAGGATGCCTACTTAAATCCCTTGGGGCATTAAAGTATTCAACTAACTGTTCGAATGGGATATCTTGATTTGAATAAGCCTCCAAAACCGTTGTTTTTATACGTAATAAAAATTCTTTAAAAGTTAAGTTATACCCTATTTTTGCTCTAAGTATTAATGCGTTTATAAAAAAACCAATTAGCGCTTCAGTTTCTTGCATTCTCCTTCCAGCTATAGGCGTTCCTACCAATATATCTTTCTGGTTACTATATTTTCCTAACATCACCTGAAATATCGCCAACATTGTGATAAATAATGTTGTACCATTATCCTTAGATATATCTTTTAAACTATTAAGGATTTCTTGGTTTAGGTGAAAATGATAACTACTTCCTTTATAACTTTGTTGTTTAGGCCGAGAATAGTCAATTGGTAATTCTAATGTTGATATTCCATCTAACTGTTTTTTCCAATAATTAAGTTGTTTATCTAGAATATTCTCAGACAACCATTTTCGTTGCCAAATACTAAAATCAGCATATTGAACCGTTAATGGTAATAAATTTGGTTCAATACCCTGATTATAGGAAAAATATAGAGAGCTCAACTCTTTATTCCAAATACTCTCAGACCAATTATCACTGATTATATGATGAAAGTTTATCAAAAGAATATAATCTTTATCAAACTTGATCAAAGCACCCCTACATAAGGGCTCCTTTTCGAAGTCAAACGGCCTTGCTATTTCTTGAGTCAAATAATTATCTAACTCTTCCATTGTATCTAAACGTAACTCGACTAAATTAAATAAAGTATCTTTACTTAAAATAAGTTGAGTGCCAACGCCTTCTTTATTAACTATTAGAGTCCTTAATATTTCATGACGTCTTACTATATGATTTAAAGCCTTTTTAAGTGATAAAACATCTAGTTCCCCACTTAGTTTTATAGTTCTTGAGATATGATAAAGCCCTTTATTAGCTATTAATTGATCGATGAACCATAATCTTTGCTGTGCAAAAGATAGAGGAATTAACTGATCTCTACTCATCCTTTTAATTGGTGGTACTATATCTTTTAGTAAACAACTCTTATTTTCAATATTTCTTGCAAACTCTTGTAATATTGGATATCTAAATATAATATCAATGGGCACTTCAATAGATTCTTGGCTTCGAAGCTTAGAGATCATTAAGAGAACATTTAATGAATGACCACCAAGATAAAAAAAGTTATCATTTCTGCCTACCTTCTCAATTTTCAGTATATCTTGCCAAATTATTGCTAGTTTTTGTTCTAATAATCCTTCCGGGGCTTGATACAAACTAATACCATCTCTTCCTTTTGGTGCAATTAAGGCTGTCCTATCTAATTTGCCGCTTTGTGTTAGAGGGAATGCATCTAATATTATTATTTGAGATAGTTGCATATAATCTGGAAGAGATTTAGCTGTTAATTCGCGTAAATCTTTAATTATTCCTTGCCCAGAATCTTCTTTTATACCTTCTTTAAGGACTACATAACCAATTAACTTTTTCTGACCTAAAACATCTTCTCTAGCTAATACTACTGCTTGCTTAATTTGTTTATATTGCAATAATATACTTTCTATTTCTCCTAGCTCTACTCTAAAACCTCTTACCTTAATTTGATGATCTATTCTACCCATAAATTCTAGATCACCATCTGGAAGATACCTTGCTAAATCTCCTGTTCTATAAAGCCTACTACCTATATTATTTTTATCAGCATAAGGATTTGCTATAAATTTTTCTGCAGTTAGGCCAGGTTTGCCTATATACCCTCTCGCTAGTCCCGCTCCTCCTATATATATCTCTCCCGTGGCGCCTATTGGAACTTGATTTAACCTCTTATCTAATAAGTAAATTTGGCTGTTATAAATTGGACGCCCTATTATATTTGGGGTATTTATTTTTTTAGTATATAAAAATGAAGAGATACATACCGTAGATTCGGTAGGGCCGTAAGCATTAATTAAAAATTTATTCTTACACCACTTTTCTAGTAAGTATGTGGGTAGCCCTTCTCCAGCTGATACAATAGTTTCAATATTTATTGTATCTCTAGAATTAAGGTTTTTTAAAAAACTTGAAGAAAAAGTAGCTAAGTTAATCTTTTTTTTATTTACAAATCTTATAAATAATTCTCTGTCAATTAAAATTTCTTTTTCTACTAAGCATAGAGATGCTCCTCTAATAATCGTTACAAAAATTTCAGATACATGAGCATCAAAACTTAGAGATGCAAATTGGATTACTCGTGTTTTTTCTTGAATGCCGAATATATCAATTTGAGCTTTTGCCAAATTGGATATGCCGCTGTGATTGACTTCAACACCCTTAGGTTTACCTGTACTACCCGAGGTATAAATTATATAACACAGATTATCAGCCTGTATTTCTTCTATATTTGGATTTATATCTTTTTCTGATTTGAGATTTTGTTTGAGTGGTTCTTCGTCAAAATCGATAATATTAATTTTTTTAAGATAAGAATTGCCATCTGGTGAAATGACATTAGAGGTATGTATATTATTTAAATCAAGCCTATCCTTTATGTCTTTATTTGTTAATAATATAGAGGCTCCACTATCTTCTAGCATGTAATAAATTCGCTCGAGTGGATATTCCGAATCAATAGGTACATAAGCTCCGCCTGATTTAAGTATTGCTAATAAACCAATAATCATTTCTGGGCTTCTTGGAAGTGAGATAGCTACCTTAGCCTCTAAGCTAACTCCTTGCTTAATTAAAAAATTCGCTAATTGATTAGCTTTTTGATTTAATACCTTATAACTAATTTGTTGTTCTTTATAGGTGATGGCTATCCTGTCTGGTGTTTTTAGTGCTGACTCTTCAAACAGTTGATGGATAGTCTTATCTCTTGCATATTCATAGTTTGTTTCATTCCATACTTTTAACTTCTTCGATTCCTGTGCATCTAAAATGCATATATCAGCAAGCCTCTTATCCGGGTTATGAATAATTTCATTAATGAAGTTCTTATAATAACCACATAATCTCTTAATAGTTTCTTGTTTAAATAAATCACTAGCGTATTCAAATTTTAAATCTAATCCTTCATTTGTTTCTCTTACATTTAAAGTTAAATCAAATTTAGATTGCGCATCACCAATTTCTAGCTCTTGTGTTTTTACATCAACAAATCTTATTTCTTCATATTTATTATTTTGTAAAACGAACATTACTTGAAATACTGGATGCCTACCTAGGTCTCTTGGCGCATTTAAATACTCAACTACCTGTTCAAATGGAACATCTTGATTTGAATAAGCTTCTAAAACTACTTCTTTTACTTGTAATAAAAATTTTCTAAAAGTTGGGTTATTCTCTGTATTTATTCTAAGGACTAATGTATTTACAAAGAAACCTATTAAACATTCTGTTTCTTGCATTTTTCTTCCAGCTGCAGGCGTACCTATCACTATATCTGATTGATTACTATATCTACTTAACATCGCTTGAAAAACTGATAGTAACGTCATAAATAAAGTTGCGCCGTTATTTCTAAATATATTGTTCAGATCGTTAACAATATTTTTACTTAAATAAAATCGGTAACTATTTCCTTTGTAACTTTGTTGTTTAGGTCTTTGATAATCTGTGGATAATTCTAATGTTGATATTCCGCCTAGCTGTTTTTGCCAATAATTAAGTTGTTTATCTAAAACATTTTTAGACAACCATTTTTGTTGCCAGATACTAAAATCAGCATATTGAACTGGTAGGGGTGGTAAATTTGGTTTAATACTACGTCCATAAGAAAGGTATAAAGAACTCAATTCTCTATTCCAAATATCCACTGACCAGCCATCACTTATTATGTGATGAAAAATTGTTAAAAGTATATAATATCCGTCAAATCTGACTAAACTTCCTCTACATAATGGTGTTTTTTCAAAATCAAAAGGTACTTTTACTTCCTTAGCTAAGTATGCATCCAGTGCTTCTTTAGTACTAAAGCTTAATTCTGTCAAATTAAATGGCGTATCCTCATTTAATATTAGTTGCCCTCCTAAGCCTTCTTTACTGATTATCAAAGTCCTTAATACCTCATGACGACTAACCATATTGTTCAACGCTTTTCTTAAAGCTACAGTATCTAATTCTCCATCTAACTTTATAGCCCTTGATATATGATAAAGCCCTGATCTTGTCATTAAGTTATGAATAAACCATAGTCTTTGCTGAGCAAATGATAGTGGTATAAAGTGATCTCTACTCGCTCTTTCAATAGGAGGAAGTACTCCTTGAGATGAATATTTAAAAAATTGTTCAAGATTTTTTGCTAGTTCACGTAGTATGGGATATTTGAATATACTGTCAATGGGGACTTCAATAGATTCTTGACTCC
>JAYUJO010000174.1:0-1845 GCA_043765215.1 Rickettsiales bacterium
TAATGGGAGATAGGGCCCTGCTGCAATCTCAAATTATGACAATTGAGTCGCAAAAAAATCCAGCCATTAATCTATTTGATTTAAAAGGTAAAATTGTTGATTATAAAGATGATATTAAAAACTTCAGTGGAGAGTCAATAAAATATAATTATAATGTCGCTCATAATGAAGAATCACCAACTGCGGTAATAAGCTTAAGTTTTACCATAAGAGATAGCAAAAATATACCAGTGAGAACAGTAAAGCAGACGGGAAAAAGTGGTGATCAGCAATTTATATGGGATGGTAGAGATGATAGTGGCAAAAAGGTAGAAAATGGTTCCTACAAATTGGAAATTAAGGCTGATGGAAGAAAGGATGTAGGTGGAGTTTCTGCCAAATTTGAAGTTATAGCCAGGGCCACTCTTTCAGGCAGAGTTGAATCTATTGAAGTTAAAAACGGCGTTGCTTCTGGAGTAATTATTAATAACATTTTAATTACCCGAGATCAAATTCAAGGGATTCGAGAAGAAGAGCAAATTAAAGATGCAAATTATTTAACACCAGATTTGATATATAAAAAAGTAGAGCTTGATCTATCGCGCGCTCAAGTAAAACAAGGTTCTATGGAAGTATATTATAATAATCACGTTGAAAATGCTCAAGTAATATCCATAAATATATATGACTCTAATAATAAATTCATTAAAACAATTGATAATTATGGCAAAATAGAGCAGGGTATTGGTAAAATTTCTATAAAACCAAAAGAAGCTGGCTTAGAAGATGGAAATTATAATATTAAAGTTTTTGTCCTTGATGGTGATGCTAATAGAATTGAACTTAAATATGATTATCAAACAAAAGTTGTTGGTATAAACCTCCAAAAAAATGAATTTTTATCAAATGAAGAAAATAGTTTCAACGCTCATAATATAAATTCAATAATGGGCGATTACATGACCCCAATTGAAGAAAGAATTCAAGGATATTTAGGTAAAAAAGTCAATTATCGTAATGATTTATTTAAATTTCAACAAAATGCAGGTGAAGTTAATTTTATGGCATTTCAGCCAGAAGAAGATGGCGTAATAAATTATGGTCAAATGGCGATATATGATGTTAATAATAATGAATTAGTTAAAATTATTAAAGGTGAATATAAGCCTTATGAATATTTAGATGATGATAGTAAAATTATAATCAATAATTTTTTTAATGAGACTTTTAATGAAAATGATTATCAAAATCTCAATGAGCAACAACTAATTCAAACTAATTTCTATATTGAAAATCAACTAAAGCTAGATAATATTCATCTTTTACAAGAATATAAGGATTATTATGATCAGGGTATTGTCCTACTTACATACCCATCATGGGATGGCAGCTTTGATGATAGTGATGAGGTGGCAAGTATTGATCATGTGTTTAGGCGTGATTTTACCCCGATACATGCAAGAGAAGATGGATCTTCTTTTTCAGGAAATACTGACCGCGAAGTTTTGATTGCCAATGTTGAATCTGTTGATCAAGAAGATGGAAAGCTGATATTAAATATGGTTGGTGGAAGCAAAGTTCCCGAAGACTTGATAATTAGTAATTAATGCCAATTATGGGTAGCAGAGTTCCTGTGTAATAAACAGAAATATAGACTTAAGAGTCTAAATATATGATGATTGAGTGTAAATAGGATAATTATATAATATTATCCTTGATTTCATAATCCATATTATGGAAAGTGATGAATTAAAAAAGGAAACCAAGGAAAAGTATTAAAATATACAATTTGTTGTTTTATCCAACGTTTCATATTAGCCCAAAATTTCTCTATCGGATTCATATCTGGTGAATATGGAGGTAAGA
>JAYUJO010000175.1:0-4903 GCA_043765215.1 Rickettsiales bacterium
TGCTTTAGCAGATCAAGATGATATTTGGACAAAATTTAAATTGGAACGAGCCATCAAGCAGTTAAAAAAAATGCCTAGTGATCGTCCTAGTTTATATTGTTCGCGTACAGAGTTAATTAATGAAAAAGGTGAACATATTGGTTTTTCTCCATTATTTTCTAAACCACCTTCATTTACAAATGCTTTAGTACAAAGTATAGCTGGAGGAAATACTATGATGTTTAATAAAGCAGCATATGAGTTAATAAAAAAAGCGGGCTCTAATATACAAGTAATAAGTCATGATTGGTGGATATATCAGCTCATAACAGGTGCTGGAGGAGAAGTATTTTATGATCACCATCCAGAAATTTTATATCGCCAACACACAAATAATATTATTGGGGCAAATAATAATTTTTTTGCCCGACTTTCAAGAATTAAACTTTTATTTAAAGGAAAATTTAGAGAATGGAACGATAAAAATGTAATTGATTTGAAAAGTGCATATCATTTATTAACACCGGATAATCAAAAAATACTTGATAAGTTTGAAATAGTACGTAATTCACGGTTAATTATTCGTTTAAAAGGATTTTTAAATTTGAAGATTTATAGACAAACAACTTTAGGCAATATAGGCTTAATATTTGCAGCAATTTTTAACTTAATATAAAAAAATAAATATTATGGATTTTAAAAAAGAATCGCCAATTATAGTAACAGGTGGAGCAGGGTTTATTGGTAGTAATTTTATTCTTGAATGGTTTAAAAATTCTAATGCTCCCATAATAAATGTTGACTTACTTACTTATTCAGGAAATTTAGAAAATCTAAAAACGATTGAAGAAAATAACAAATATCATTTCGTCAATGGTAATATTTGCGATCAAGCATTAATAGATAATTTGTTTGAGAAATATCAACCTCAAGCAATAATTAATTTTGCAGCAGAAAGTCATGTAGATAGATCGATATCAAATCCTGAAAGTTTTATTCAAACTAATATTTATGGTACATATACGCTTCTTGAAGCATCTCGCAATTATTGGAAAAATCTTAAAAGCGAGAAAAAAAATCTTTTTCGTTTTATACATATTAGTACTGATGAGGTTTATGGATCGCTTTCCAAAACATCCTCGCCTTTTACAGAGGAACATCCATATCAACCTAATAGCCCATATTCATCCTCCAAAGCAGCTTCTGATCACTTGGTTCGTGCATGGTATCATACCTATAATTTACCAGTAATAACTACTAATTGTTCCAATAATTATGGGCCTTATCAATTTCCAGAAAAATTAATACCATTAGTAATAACTAATGCAATATCTGGCAAAGAAATTCCTATATATGGCGATGGCAAGAATATAAGAGACTGGCTTTTTGTTACAGATCATTGCGCGGCTATTCGTAAAATAATAAATAAAGGAAAAATTGGAGAGACATATAATATTGGTGGTTGTAATGAAATTACGAATATAGAAATTGTTCAAAATATATGCGAGATATTAAATGAACTACATAACCCAGAGAAAAATAATATAAAACACTATTTAACCAATAAACCAATTGAAAAATATCAAGAGTTAATTAAATTTGTCACTGATCGTCCAGGTCATGATCAACGTTATGCTATTGATAATTCTAAAATAATGAATGAACTTGGATGGAAACCAAAAGAAACATTTAATGAAGGAATCGTTAAAACTGTAAAGTGGTATTTAAATCATAGTCACTGGATACAAAATATTTTAATAAAAGGTAGTAAAAAATTGTAGGTTTAAATGAAAATTTTACTATTTGGCAAAAACGGACAGGTTGGATGGGAGCTATGTGAATCTTTAGTTCCATTAGGAGAAGTTATTTCCTTAGGAAGTAATGATGTTGATTTCACGGACACTGAAGCTATAAGAAATTGCGTTAAAAATTATGCTCCTGATATAATAGTTAATGCTGTAGCTTATACTGCCGTAGATAAAGCAGAATTAAATCAAAAGGATGCTTATTTAATAAATTCCAAGGCGGTAAAAGTGCTTGCTGAAGAAGCCTTGCGTATTAATGCTTTTCTTATTCATTATTCAACTGATTATGTATTTAATGGTCAAAAAAAATTGCCATATACTGAAGAAGATTTACCTGACCCATTAAATATTTATGGAAAAACTAAATTACAAGGGGATTTATATATTCAACAAAGTGGGTGTCGTTACATTATTTTTCGAGTTAGTTGGGTATTTAGTAGTCATGGTCAAAATTTTGCTAAAACTATATTAAAACTTGCTAAAAGTCATAAAGAACTTAAAATTATTAACGATCAAACGGGCGTTCCTACTAGCGCTAAATTAATTGCAAGTATTACTAGCTTAATCTTATATAAAGTTATAAATGACACCTCAGGAAAGTTGTTTTACGGCATATATAATTTATCTGCTATTGGTAAAGTTTCATGGTATGACTTTGCAAAAACTTTAATTAAACAAGCAAAGACCTTGGGAGCAAGCTTAAATTGCGATCCAGAAAATATAATTCCTATAACTACTCAAGAATATCCTTTGCCAGCAAAGCGCCCAATGAATTCTCTTCTTGATATATCGAAGTTACAACAACATTTTTCTTTACAAATTCCTTCCTGGGAATTATATTCTGGTCGTTTAGTTAAAGATCTTATTGAAAAAGGTTATATATGAGTCGTAAAGGTATAATTTTGGCAGGAGGAAGTGGCACTAGGCTATACCCCTCAACATTATGTATATCTAAACAATTGCTTCCAGTGTTCGATAAGCCAATGATATATTACCCTTTAACTACTCTTATGCTAGCTGGTATTAAAGATATACTAATAATTTCTACTCCTCGTGATATACCACTCTTTAAGCAATTATTAAATGATGGAAGTAAATGGGGAATAAATATTAGTTATGCAATTCAGCCTTCACCAGATGGGTTGGCTCAAGCGCTGATTATAGGAGCTGATTTCATAGGTCAAGACTCATGTGCTTTAATATTGGGAGATAATATTTTTTACGGACATGATTTTACCAAGTTTCTTCATACTGCTAATAAGAAAGAAACAGGAGCAACGATATTTGCATACCATGTAAACTCTCCTCATGCATATGGAATTGTGGAATTTAGTCAAAATGGAAAAATTCTATCTTTAGAAGAAAAGCCAGAATTCCCTAAATCTAATTATGCAGTGACAGGGCTCTATTTTTATGATAATAATGCAGTGTCATTAGCTCATGAGATTAAACCTTCTAAAAGAGGGGAACTAGAGATAACCTCTCTTAATCAATTATATTTTGACCAAAATAAGCTTTCAGTTGAAATTATGGGTCGTGGTTATGCGTGGCTTGATACAGGAACACATGAATCATTGCTTGAAGCCTCGCAATATGTTGCAACTATAGAACATAGGCAAGGATTCAAAATTGCTTGCCCTGAAGAGATATCATGGCGAAATGGATGGATTGATGATACTAAGCTTGAAAAATTAGCAGAATTAACACATAAAAATTCATATGGCCAATACCTTATGAATTTATTAAAACAGGGAAAAAAATAATGCAATTTATTGACCTTAGTATTAAAGAAGTTATCTTATTTAAGCCAAAAATATATAAAGATGAAAGAGGATTTTTTTACGAAAGCTTTAATCAAGTTAAGTTCGAAGAAATTATAAATAGTAAAAGTAATTTTGTACAAGATAATCATTCAAAATCTACATTTGGAGTGCTTAGGGGGTTGCATTATCAATTGTATCCAAAAGCACAAGGTAAATTAATTCGAGTAGTATCAGGAGAGATTTTTGATGTTGCAGTTGATATACGTAAAAAATCCCCTAGTTTTGGACAATGGGTTGGTGAAATTCTTTCGGCTAAAAATAAAAAACAATTATGGGTTCCTGAAGGATTCGCGCATGGTTTTCTTACTTTATCTGATACAGCTGAAGTACTATATAAAACTACAGATTATTATGCCCCTGAATTATCTCAAACAATAAAGTGGGATGATGAAGACATAAACATTAACTGGCCACTAGAAGACTTTTCTTTATCTTTAGAAAAAATAATATTATCATCTCAAGATGAGTTAGGAAAAAAACTGTCTGATTCCAAATTATTTTAATTAATTATGCATAATTTAATTAAAATTTCTTTTCATTTTTAGAATAAACTTTATATTGTTATGCATGGCTCACACTAAATTAACCCATTAAAAATAACCTTTTATTTTATGATTCCAGTTACAAAACCATTTATGCCTTCTGTTGATAAGTATATAGATTATATAAAACAAATATGGAAAAATGAACAGTTAACTAATGCTGGGCCGCTTGTGTTAGAATTAGAGGATAATTTGAGAAAGTTTCTTCAAAGTCCTAATCTCTTTTACCTTTCTAACGGTACTATTGCACTTCAAATTGCTATAAAAGCATTAGACTTAAAAGGAGAGATAATTACTACACCTTTTTCTTACGTAGCTACTACTTCTGCAATAGCTTGGGAAGGATGTAGACCTATATTTGCAGATATTGAAGAAGACTCATTAACAATAGATCCTAATAAAATAGAAAATGTTATTACTAGTAAAACAACTGCTATCTTAGCTACTCACGTATATGGCAACCCTTGTGATGTGCATAATATCGAAAAAATTGCTAAAAGACATAACTTAAAAGTTATCTATGATGCAGCTCATTGTTTTGGTGTAGAGTACGAAAACATTCCCTTAGTAAATTATGGCGATATATCTACTTTAAGCTTTCATGCTACAAAATTATTTCAAACTATTGAGGGTGGAGCGATAGTAACCTATGACAAAGAAATAGCGCATAAAGTTTCTTATTTAAGAAATTTTGGCCATGATGGACAAGAGAATTTCTTTGGAATCGGTATTAATGGGAAAAACTCAGAATTTC
>JAYUJO010000176.1:0-1826 GCA_043765215.1 Rickettsiales bacterium
TCTGTTTTTAAGAAAAGCTGAAAATATTCGAGTCAGGCAACCATTATCTACTTTAACAATAATTGCTGAGAATGGTGATATATTTAAAGATTTTGAAGATATTATTAAGGACGAGATTAATGTAAAAAATATTTCTTACAATAATAATTTATCTGAACATGCTGACTATAAATTATCAATCAATTTCCCAATTCTTGGCAAAAGATTATCAGATAAAATGAAATTAATTATTGCAGCATCAAAACAAGGTAATTGGAAAATGGTTGGCTCTGATTTAATGATTGCAGATGAAAAATTATTACTTCAGGAATATAGTTTAACATTGAATCCAAGAGAGTCAAAAGGGGCAAAATCATTATCCAATAATCAAGGAATCATATCACTTGATTTGAATATCACGCCTGAATTAGAGCAAGAAGGAATAGCTAGAGATATAATACGAATAGTTCAGCAAGCCAGAAAAGATGCTGACCTTAATGTAGCTGATCGGATCTATTTAGAGATAAAAACAGATTTAAATTTGACTCAAGTTATAAATAATTATGGCGCATTTATAGGCGAGCAAACATTAAGTAGCTTTAAAACTATAGCTGAGCCAGACTTTAAAACGAATGCTGTGTTAAACGAGAATGATATAGAAATTCACATTAGTAAAATATAAATTAAAAGAAAAGAATTATGAATAAAGAAGATTTGAATAGCGCTTTAATCAGAGCCAAAGAAAAAATTGAGGAGAAAAAACTCCTCAACACTCCTTTAGCCAGAGCCAAAGCCAGAATAGACAGAGACAAAGAAATTATAAATAAAAATGAATATAATCAAGCTTTAATTAAAGCCTGTGAGCAAGGAAATGTAGAAACCGTTTCCCAACTTCTAGGTGTAGATGGTATAGATGTAAATGTAATATTCTTTAATAAAAACCCATTAATAATTGCCTGTGAAAAGGGGGATGTAGAAATAGTTAAACTTCTTCTTAGCAGAGAAGATATAGATGTAAATGCGCAAAAACGATTTAGTAAAACTCCATTAGAAATGGCTTACGATAGTAAACATTTTGAGATAGTTAAACTTCTACTTGACGCAGATGGTATAGATGTAAGTAAAAAAATATTAACAGATGCCTGGGACGATGGACAAATAGATCTTGTTAAGCAAATTATTAAAGTAAAAAACTTAGACGTAAATGCTCAGGGCCGAAGATGTATAACCCCATTAAAAAGAGCATGTGATGAGGGAAATATCGAAATAGTTAAGCTTCTTCTTGGCGTAGATGGTATTAAAGTGAATTCAAATCTATTAATAAAAGCTTGTCGTTTAGGACATATTGAAATAGTTAAGCTTCTTCTTGAAGTAGAAAATATAGATGTAAATGTGTAGAGCAGACATGGTTCAACTCCACTTACAATTGCTTGCAATGGGGAAAAAATGGAAATAGTTAAACTTCTTCTAGACGTAGATGGTATAGATGTAAATACACAGGGTCAAAATGGTCAAACAGCATTAGGGTTGGCTTGCTATGAAGGGCAAGTTGAGATTGTAAAGCTTCTTCTAGACGCAAAAGATATAAATATAAATGCACAATCCAAAGATGGCAAAACCCCACTAATTAAAGCTATCAATCAGGGGCATGCTGAAATAGTTAAGTTTCTTCTTGATGCAAAAAATATAAATGTAAATGCTAAGGACAGTCGCGGTGAAACTCCATTGTTTTATGCCTGTTTTGAAGGACATGCTGAAATAGCTAAGCTTCTTCTTGATGCAAAAAATATAGATGTAAATAAACAGAACGATCGCGGTGCAACTACATTATGTTACACCTGTTCTAA
>JAYUJO010000177.1:0-4879 GCA_043765215.1 Rickettsiales bacterium
TAATTCAATAATGGGAGAAAGTACAATTTGGTTTTGTGCGTTTATTGATAAAGATATAGTATTTGTGCCAAGGATATCTCTTACTTTTTTTGGTAGTAATATTAATCCTTTATTTGATATTGTTAAAGTGCTTATATACATGGATTATTATTTATGTATTATCAATGTTAGTTATTTTATATAATATATATAATATTATGTAATGTAAATAATTTTCTTTAGATATATTATATATAAATATATACACTAAATACAAAAGTACATATAATATATTAAAGCAATACATTTTAATAAAACACTAACTTAGAATGTATAATTAGACGGTTGTCTATTTATACAGTTTATATCAATATTCAAAAACTAGATCTCAATTACCTTTTCTTAATGACAAAACGTAAAATATAAATGTAAAACAAATATTTGTATAATATAAACGTTTTAATTGACATTTATGCCAAAATACTAAATGATAGTTAAAATGCAATGTTCATTTCATAAATTAAAAACACAAATAATCTATTTGGTATCAAATATGAAAATTGGTTACGCCAGAGTCTCAACTAAACATCAACGAGAATCGTTAGATCACCAAATAGGCTTATTAAAAAATGCAGGCTGCAGCGAAATATATTCTGAAGTGATTAGCGGTAGTAATGCTAAAAGACCAGAACTGACAAAATTACTGGGTAAAATACAAGCTAACGATACTTTAGTAATTACTTCTGTAGATAGATTAGGCAGAAGTTTAAAAGATCTAATTACCATAATTAGTAATTTAAAAGATAATTCTGTAAATTTCAACAGCCTCAAAGAACAGATGGATACCAGCACAGATACTGGCATGTTAATGTTCAATATGATGGGCTCTATTGCTGAGTTTGAAAGAAGCTTGATCAATAGACGAATTTATGAGGGAGTTAAAAGAGCAAAAGATTTAGGTAAATATAAAGGACGTACTTATTCCGCTGATAAAAATATAAGACAGGAATATGTGAAAATGATAAAATCTGGTAATTACCCAATATCATATATAGCAAAAATGGCTAAAGTCGCCAGGCAAACTCTCTATAATTGGCAAAATGATTTGGAATAGATCAAGTTATAAGCAAATCTCAGTTTTTAATTAAATGCTTAATATTGCTGAAACGATTTTTGCTAGACTGCTCAAACTAAAAACAGCAAGAAAGGGGTGACTTTCTACGTAACCAATTCACTTAACTTGATGGTGCCCTAAAACAAATAATTCCTTTTTATGTTTTAGTCTGCAGACAGATCCTCACTATTTTCTGCACCTAACACTTCTAAATATATATCTTTTGAGTGATTATAATTTATAGAATAATCCTTAATTAGGTTAAAATTATTTAAGTCAGATTTAAACACAGTTTTTAATACTTCGTCATTACCTTTAAGGTTAGCAAAATAAACTATTTCTTCGATAGTATTTTCATATTCTTCCTCACTTAAAGAAAATTCTTTGCGAGCAAAAGATTCTATTAGTGCAAGATTTTCATCGTCTCTTGCGCTTATGACTACTAATTCAATTAAATCTTCCTTTGATATTTCTCTCTGAGATAATTGAGTTTCATGAAAAAATAATTTTGCTAGATCAGATCTGTAATTTAATAACATAATAAACCGCTTAATTTAAAATTTATAATTAATTTTTAGTATAATACTTATAGTTAATTATGACAACATATTTATTTATTCGTAAAAGTTTTTAAAACATTTAAAGCTATATGTCTTGTTGATGATGTAGTTGCAGTTAATTCCCTTACATTTCTATTACACTTTCCACCAAAGTGTTTTGCAAACTTAGGCTCGTTTGATATCTGAGAAAAAACCTTATCTAATTTTAATAAAGGCGTTTCAAAATTAGCGATCTTAGTCTGCTCTAATAGTTCAAATATAATTTTTACTGCAATGTCAATGCAATCACGAGCATTATCGAATGCTCTACCAATTTCCTTTCCTCCAGCTGCATATAGCGTTCCTTGCATAGCATTGACTACACTTAAGCTAAATATATTTTTAAAAGCTGGGATTAAGTGTGAACTAAAATTAGATTTATTTGGATCAATAACATATATTTGTGACTCTTGTCCTGGTATAGATTCTTTCCATAATACAATTGAATGGGTTTCTGGAGTATCTTCGCTTGTCTTACTTATTTTACCATCTTTTCTAACGAAAATATCGCATATAACTCCACAAGATTTATTATCAGCCATAAGTATTGTAGAAGCCTCTGTAAGTAGTGTTAATTCAAGGGGATGAAGTATGTCGTCAAACAAAATTTGACCTGCCAAATTTTTTAATTTAGTAGGGACTAATGTCAAGCGTTGTACTTGTTCAAAGCACTCAATATCATGATTGTCAAAAGAATATACATATGTTTTTAAAATTAATGAATCAGGAATGTATTCATTTCCAAAATACTTGTACATGCTCTCCAAAGATTCTATTGATTCTAATATTTCCTCATTTTTTTGAGAAAAAGAAGCCTGCTTTTGCGCTATTTTATTTAAGTCACTAATGTTTGTTAAGATGTCTGTATCAACATGGTTCTGTTTCATATAAGCTCTATACTCTTGAGTTAATTTACTTAATTCAAGAGTAATATTGGACAACGCCTGGGTCTTCAATTCTAGCATCGCTTTAATATGCAGATTTAAAACTTTTGTTGATCGCATTATTTGATCAGACATAATTTTATCATACGATACTAAAACCTCTCCTATTGTTTCAGGAGTTATAGAGCCAGATTCACTGTCATCAAAAGTACCTGCATAGAAGTCTGTAATAGCATAATAAAATAAATGAAAATCTTCTGGCATTAGTACTTGCAAGGTACCAATTTCCTTTAGGCTGGGCTCGTTATCTTCCATAAATTATTTAAAATAGTTAATGTATATTAATATTAACATACTAAATATTAATTGTCAAATTAACTTAGGTTTTGAGAAATTATCAGGGAATATTGCAAATCTAATGTTTGAGATCTATCAGCTTTAGATCTGTGCATATAGTTTATAAAAATGGTCATACTATAAAATTCTCTATCTAATTAATTTTACTTTCAAATTAGGAATATCAAGCTCAGCCCAAACTTTATCAGCTGTATAAACTGGTAGATCTAACTGCAACGCCAATGCTAAGCAAGCTCTATCACCTAAAGATAATCCTTTATGTTTAGTGAAGTTTCTTAAAGCAGCAGCTGAGTAGCATAACGTTTTATCAAAATCAATAATCGTATTTATAAAGGGTTCTATAGATAGCTTGCACTGATCTTCATTATTGCTACCAAGTAGATCATAAATTTTACTGGCAACTTCAGTAACGTTAACACTAGACATAATAATATGCCCAATTAAAGGCTCAACTATATCAGCTCCTTTTTCATCATTAATTAGAGCAAGCAGAGCAGAGGCATCTAAAACAACTTTATTCATTTTTCAGCTCCTGTTTTCTTTCTTCTAGTAGCTCTTGAACTAAACTTCTATTAGAGGAATTGTTTTCCTTTAAAAAGTTCCTAACTTTTTTCAAAGCAAATTTTACTGGAGATATGATGACTTGATTATTTTGTATATCAAATAAAAGTTCATCACCATCTAAAATATTAAGAGCTTTTTTACATATGGATGGTAAAGCTATCTTCCCACCTTTTGAAACTTTGGCTTTAACTAGCATTATATTTTCTCATTTAATAAAAGTAGTACTATATATAATAATAGATCAAATAAATATATCAATAACAAATTCAACTATATTCCTTTTTTTTAAATATAAATTATTATACTAATCCGGTGGTTAACCATAAATAAAGATAAAAATGGGGTATATAACTTGTGTAGAAAACTGGAGTAACTTATTGAGTGGTTTTTAGAATTTAATATGAGGGTAGTAGGGGGCGTCACTCAATAATCGGCCGTTTTCTGGAAAACTATATAAAATTGGATTTGTATAATTCTGTATATAAAATATATTTAGATTAGTCGTAGCAATTTTTTCTATGTTGGATAACTAGTATATATATTTTAAAATCTTGTATTTGATAAATAATTCTATAGTCACCAACTCTTAGGCTTCTACAGCCCTTTAAACTATATCTTAAAGGTTTGCCAAATTTAATTGGATCAATTAATAACTTGAGCTCAATCGTATTTTTTATCTTAATTTTAATAGGTTGAGATAATTTGGGAATATCATTTTCAACAACTTTATTAGAGTAAATAATTTTGTACATTGCTATTTCCAAGCACTATCATGACTAATCCATTCTTTAGTATCTTTAATACGATTATCAGCAATATTAGAAAATAGTTTATCCTCCTGTAGTTCCAAGCTTGTCATAATAAGTTGGCTCGCGATTTTTGAAGAAGATGTATTATTATATTCAGCAAGTTCTGCGATTCTACTTAATATGTTTTCTTCTAAGGAAACTAAAAGTCTTTTATTGCTCATAACTTTACTTCTTTTTATACAATTTATATAAGCATTGTATCATAACTGATACCAAAATACAAGTATTAATAATGTGGAAGTATATACTCAACCTACATTAAAATTTAAACTCTTATGATATTAAAAATTAGAGTTTTTTTAGAATTAACCTAACTTTACCGACTAAAAACCTCAATATTATTACGTTTAAAAATACGAATTTAATTATGAACCGAATATACATAATACGAACGTTTTCTGGAATAATTGATAATGAACTCAAAATGCAACTAAATATAGTTGCACTTTTTTCAATTATATTTTATAATATTATGATTGATTAATAACAAAACATTTAATGAGCCAATTTAAGAAATTATTAGATAAATTAAATAACCTCTCAGGGGAGTTGAGTTGGAATGAGCTTACAAAA
>JAYUJO010000178.1:0-1811 GCA_043765215.1 Rickettsiales bacterium
ACTTAAACAAACATATTTCTCTATCTCAGAAGGAAGGAAAACCAGATATTATCATATGGTCAGAAGCTGCTTTAACTGTTCCATTTTATTATCCAGAAATTTTAAATAAATTAATGTCTGTTTTTACTAAAGAAAAACAATTTCTTTTAACAGGCACTGTTAATGATAATGGGTTATCAGATGAAAATTTAGAGCTATATTCATCCTTTGTTGCTATTAACAATAATGGAGAAATGATATTTGATTATCATAAATCGCATTTAGTCCCATTTGGAGAATATATTCCACTGAGTAATTATTTTCCTCTTAAGAAAATTACTCCAGGTCTTATGGACTATACGAGTGGCGTGCGTCAAACCGTATCTATTCCTGAATTAAATTTGACTATTGTACCTTTAGTTTGTTATGAATCAATTTTCTTTAATGAAGTAAAAATATCTAATAGTAATGTTGATGTAATTTTTAATATTACCAATGATGCGTGGTATGGCAATTCTTCAGGCCCATATCAACATTTTCAAATAAGCAGAATCAGAGCTATTGAAAATGGTTTGCCAATGGTCAGATCCGCTAATAATGGAATATCTGCAATTATAGACCCCATTGGCCGAATTGTAACTAGACTTAATTTAAATGATGTCGATATTTTAGATTGGTATTTACCTATTAAATTAAGCAACCAAACTTTATTTTCTCAATTTGGTATCATAGGTATACTGCTTTTTATATTTTTAGTGTTAATTTTGCATAATGCTGGCTCTAGAGTGATAGTCAGATTGAATAGAAAAAAGATTTTTACTTGAATAATTTCTTTACCAATAGTAGCATCCACCAATTGGTGAGAGGATAATATAATTTTTTAAAGAATAAGTCTATGTCGGAACAAGTGGAACAAAAAGGTAGAGCTGATAATGTTGATAAATTAGTCAGTAGTCGCCTTAAAATGAGAAGAGTAATGCTAGGCATGAGCCAACAGGATCTAGGAAGAGCCGTTGATGTCAGCATTCAACAAGTACAAAAATATGAGAAGGCTACTAATCGCATTTCAAGCGGAAAACTATTTGCTTTTGCTAGATTCTTAAAAGTACCTATAACATATTTTTATGATCAAAATGAAGATAGCAATCAAATTATTGGCAGTGCTTTTGCTGAGGATAATGATGAATATGATGCACATGATCCAAATTTTGTTACTGAGAAAGAAATTATAAGTTTAATAAGAGCCTTTAGCGAGATCAAAAGTCCGCAAAGTCGCAAAAAAATTATTGAACTTGTAAAGACAATGTCATAAAGTCAATTAGTTCAAAAATGATAATATTTATGATTACACTCTCGATAAAAGATTTTGATCATAAATATTATATTTGTCATTGCCCTGCATATTTACAATTAAGGTAACATATTCATCACCTATTTCTAACGCCAAAAATGGATTAATAAACAATTGTAAGCAAATAAAAAGTAAAAATTATATAAAATTAAATCAGGTTTATATTGCTCTAAGCCTGATTTCTTCTAATATTTCAATCATGGATGAGCAAAAATTATCCATAACTGAGGTTAAATAAATGATTTATCCTAAAATGTATTATTATTACAGAGAAGAATCCGTACTATTAATTTCTGCTGCTAATTCTAAAGCTTTAGCGTGTAGTTCATTAATATCATTATTAAGATTATCAAGTATTGTTCCTAGAATATCATTCCAAGATTCTATAGTAAATCAAGATGAGATAGCGTAATTAAAAAAGGAAACCAAGGAATCGTATAAAGTATTAAAATATACAATTTGTTGTTTTATCCAACGTTTC
>JAYUJO010000179.1:0-4839 GCA_043765215.1 Rickettsiales bacterium
TTGAATTATTAGCGAATTTTTTTATAAACAAATATGTGCAAAATAATGGTTTAACAGAAAAAAAATTATCATTTGATGCAATTGAAAAAATGATGAAATATTCATGGCCTGGCAATGTTCGCGAACTAGAAAATATCATACATCGAGCTGTATTAGTTTCAGATAGAGATGAAATAGGGCCGCAGGATATAAATATTGAAGAAAGAGCTGCAGATGCACAAATGGTGGCGCCAGCTCTTAACGGTGATGAAAAGCAAATGGTGTTTAATACTTTGGGATATTGCCTTGGCGATCTTAGTAAGGCTGCCAACATACTAGGTGTTTCTATTGAAATATTGCGTGAGAAATTGCAAAAATATATGTTGTGAGTATTGGCGTTAAGTAACATCCCCTTCTTGAATTGGGATACTACTTAATGCTGAACGAACTTCAATTAATTAAATATTTAACGCCAATAATAGATAAGTAAAGCTTATCTATTATTGGCGAAAATAGGAATAATCAGGGATTAATAAACAATTATAAGCAAATAAAAAGTAAAAATTGCAATGAAATAATAAAATAAAAATTATACAAAATTAAATCAGGTTTAGACCGCTCTAAACCTGATTTCTTCTAATATTTCAGTTATGGATAAGCAAAAATTATCCATAATTGGGGTTATTTAAATTGCTTGAGCCAATCTTTTAGCTTCATCTGCGGAAATAAGTGCGTCAATAAATTCATCCATTTTTCCTTCTCTTAAAACTTCATCGATTTTATATAAAGTTAAGTTAATGCGATGATCACTTATTCTACTTTGCGGAAAATTATAAGTCCTGATACGCTCAGATCGATCGCCAGAGCCAATTTGTTCTTTGCGCGAGATTGCTCGCTCATTTTCTTTTGCCCGCCTTTCTTCTTCGTAAATACGAGAGCGCAAAATCTTCATAGCTTTTGCTTTATTTTTATGTTGGGATTTCTCATCTTGAATAGCAACAACCACGCCAGTTGGAATGTGAGTGATTCGCACTGCAGAATCTGTGGTATTAACGTGCTGACCTCCAGCGCCTGATGCTCTATATGTATCTATTCGTAAATCTTTATCTTCAATTTTAATATCAACTTCTTCAGCTTCAGGAAGCACAGCAACGGTAGCTGCAGATGTATGAATACGCCCACTAGTCTCAGTCTGAGGCACGCGCTGAACCCGGTGAACTCCAGATTCAAATTTTAATCTTGAAAAAACCCCATCGCCCTTAATTAAAGCTGATGCATCTTTATAGCCGCCAACACCAATTTCAGAAATAGATAATATTTCGAATTTCCAGCCCTTTAAAGCAGAATATCTTTGATACATATTGAATAAATCAGCTGCAAAAAGTGCTGCTTCTTCTCCGCCAGTACCGCCCCTAATTTCAATAATTGCACCTTTTTTATCTGCTTCATCTTTAGGTAGAAGCGAGATTTTCACTTCATATTCCAATTTTTCCAATTGAGAATTAAGCATTCCAACTTCTTCTTCAGCCATTTCCTTAGTGTCATGATCTAAAGAACTGTCACGCACCATTTCTTTTGCGCCTTTTAAATCTAATATAACTTTTTTATATTCAATGATTTTTTCAACAATTGGCTCTAGTTCTGAATAATCTTTGGAAGCTTTTACATATTCTTCGCCCAATATGCCGCTGGCTAATTTTTCTGATAAATCATTATGACGTTCAAGTATTTTATCTAAATTTGCTTCAAAACTCATTTTTATTACCTTTTTTGGTTCATAATTTTACTGCGTGCCGCAGCAACTCTAGCAATTGGTATTCTATAAGGCGAGCATGAAATATAATCAAGACCAATCTCATCGAAAAACTTTATGGATTCTGGGTCACCTGCGTGCTCTCCACAAACTCCCAAAGTTAATTCTGGATTAGCTTTTTTGCCATTAAGAACAGCTAGTTTTATAAGACTGCCAACTCCTTCAACATCAATTACCGAAAATGGATCATGAGTAAAAATCTTCTGCTCTAAATAATCAGGTAAAAATGAGCCAATATCATCACGTGAAATGCCATATGTTGTTTGAGTCAAATCGTTTGAACCAAAGCTAAAATATTCAACATTTGGCGCAATTTTATCAGCAGTAATAGCTGCTCTTGGAAGCTCAATCATAGTACCAATTTTAACATTGAATTTGGCATTATATTTTTTTTCATAGGCGTTAATAGTCTCAAGAACATATGATTTAATTTTGTTCAGTTCTTCAACGTCACTAATTAGTGGAATCATCAATTCCAGCGTACATATAACGTTTTCTTGTGCCTGCACTTGAATTATTGCCTCGAGCATAGCCTCGACCTGCATTTTATATATTTCAGGATACGATATACCAAGCCTACAACCCCGATGTCCAAGCATTGGATTAATTTCATGCAAGACATGCAAACGATGGTCAATTAAAGCTTTGGAAATATTCAAAATTTTTGCAAGTTCTTCTTTGTCCCTTTCCTCTCTTGGCAGAAATTCATGTAGTGGTGGATCTAATAACCTGATATTCACTGGCAAATTTTTCATAATCATAAATAAAGATTTGAAATCATTAACTTGCAATGGCTTTAATTTATTAATAGCTCTCATACGATGATCAAAATCTTGAGCAATAATCATTTCCCGCACTATAGGTATTTTATCTTCATCAAAAAACATATGCTCAGTGCGACATAAACCAATGCCAACAGCGCCAAATTTTAAAGCAACAGATGCATCAAGAGCAGTTTCGGCATTAGCTCTAACGGCTAAATTGGTTGATTGATCAGACCATTTTAATATAGTTTCAAATTCTTTGGAAAAATCAGGTTCTACTAGTTTTACCTCGCCAATAATAATGCTTCCAGTTGAACCATCTATAGTGATGGTGTCACCTTGCTTTATGCGTTGCCCATTATTAGTTATGAAATATTTTTCAGTCTCATTAACAATTAATCCTTTTACGCCGCAAACACATGGTCGTCCAATGCCACGAGCAACTACAGCTGCGTGCGATGTCATTCCACCTCTGGCTGTTATAATTCCGACAGATAAATGCATACCCTTAATGTCTTCAGGACTTGTATCATTTCGAACTAATATAACTTTATGATGGTGCGATAATTCCTCAGCATCATATGGTGAAAATACAGCAATACCAGTATTAGCCCCAGGCGATGCAGGAAGACCGCGAGCAATAACATCTGGTTTAAAACCATAATCAATTGTGGTATGTAGTAACTGGTTAAGTGACTCTGGATCAATTCTCATTAAAGCTTCAGATTTGCTGAGAATGCCCTCATTTACCATATCTACTGCAATTTTTACAGCTGATGCAGCTGATCTTTTTCCAGACCTTGTCTGCAGAATAAATAGTTTATCATCTTCAATTGTAAACTCAATATCTTGCATGTCTTTAAAATGCATTTCTAAACGTTGACATACGGCATCTAACTGCTTAAATTGCTCATTCATTACTCTCTGCATTGAGTTCTCATCATCGCCAATAATAAAATAGGGCGTTCTAATGCCAGCAACAACATCTTCTCCTTGAGCATTAATTAAATATTCACCAAAAATTTCTTTTGCGCCACTTGTCGGATTGCGAGTAAATACAACGCCTGTAGCTGAATCATCTCCTTTATTACCAAATACCATCGATTGAATATTAACAGCAGTTCCTATATCATCACTAATATTGTAAATTTTGCGATAAGTCACAGCTCTATCACTAGACCATGATTCTAAAACTGCTTTAATAGCGCAAATTAATTGGGCTACTGGATCACTTTCGAATTCTTCACCAGTATATTTTTTTATTATTAATTTATACTCAGCAATTATTTCATTTAAAGTTGTTGGTGTTAAATCACTGTCTTTTTCAACATTTTGATTCATTTTGTGATTTTCTAAAATCTCTTCAAATAAATAGCTAGAGATTCCAAGAACAACAGTAGAAAACATCTCCAAAAATCGGCGATAACTATCATAAGCAAAGCGCTCATTATTAGTAATTTTTGCAAGGCTTTTTACTACCTCATCATTCATGCCAAGATTAAGAATCGTGTCCATCATGCCTGGCATTGAAACCATAGATCCTGAACGTACTGATAATAATAATGGATTATTACCACCACCAAATATCTTACCAGTTTCATTTTCGATTTTTTTAATATAATTTTTTATTTGATCGATAAAATCATCTGTAAGGCAATCTTTATTGCTAGAATAAATTCGACATAACTCAGTTGAAATTGTAAAACCTGGAGGTATAGGCAGGCCAACTTTGCACATTTCTGCTAAATTTGCTCCTTTGCCACCAAGGATATTTTTCATTTCACCATTGATTTGAGCTGAAGCATCTTGATTTAATGATTGGCCGAAATAATATAATAATTTATGCACAGGAACGCTTTTAAAATTTATTGAAATATCGCATGAAAATCAGCTTTTTTTATACATTATAATCAACATTGTTTCAACAAATTATATTGATAAAAATTTTTTAATGAAATTCTCAATGCATATTAAATAAATATTTTGATTGTTGTTCTGGATACCATACTTCATGTTTTGTCATGATAATATTTTCAAATTCATGATCTTCAATAAAGTAATTTAACCATCTGATTATATTTTTATATTGGCTGTTAAAGAACCATTCCTTGTTAACGTAAGCAAATTGCCTAATGAATGGAAATATAGCAAAATCAGCTAATGTTTTTTTGTTTAAGAGAAAGACATAGTGAGCCAGCAATTCATTGTAAAATATTAGGAACTCTTGCTCAATTATATTACGAACTTCATTCTGATTTACATTAAATTTTTCTGGATATTTAT
>JAYUJO010000180.1:0-1800 GCA_043765215.1 Rickettsiales bacterium
TTTCAATATTAATATGATTGAGCGATGTAATTCTTGATTTCAAGTCTGGAAGTCCAATGTTGGGAATTTGATTAGTTGTTATCAATAAATATTTACCACATTCATTAATTGCATTAAAATAATGAAAGACTGTTTCCTCATGCCAATATTCATCAAAATTCTCGATAATAAAAGTTGGATAATTTGACAATAGATCCAGACTTAATAAATCATCTTTATTAAGAAATATTGCACCAGAAATATTCGCCCATTTTTTGGCTAAAAAAGTTTTACCAGATGATGGTGGTCCTTTTAAAATTAATGTTTTGGGGTAGGGATTAACGCCCCATGATGCAGGCCATTTAGTTATTACATCATGGGCAAAAAGATTTGATTTAGATATGATAAATTCATCAAAATTATAGGAGTCTTCAGTTTTAAAAGTAAAAGAAGTTTGATGCATAAAAAATCAACTAAAATTTAAGCAAAATTTGATTTTGTAATTTAAATAAATTAGAGGCAGCATCACTAGCAAGCGCCAGCATCTCCATCAATTGCGCAGTAGTAAAATCACTATTTTCACCAGTTCCTTGAACTTCAATTAAGTTTCCTTTTTGGTTAAAGACAAAATTTGCATCCACTTCTGCGCTGCTATCTTCTTCATAATCTAGATCTACAACGGCTGATCCATTGACAATGCCACATGAAATTGCTGCAATTTGTGAAATTAATGGATTATTTTTAATAATGCGTCGATCAAGCATTTTACGAATAGCTAGATGAAGAGCCACATAGCCCCCAGTAATTGCCGCCGTTCTTGTGCCACCATCTGCATTTATTACATCACAATCAATGTAAATTTGGCGCTCACCCAATGCTTTTAAATCAACAGCTGCTCTCATTGATCTGCCAATAAGACGCTGAATTTCTAGCGTTCTACCACCTTGCTTGCCTCCAACAGATTCTCTCATCATGCGCGTATTAGTCGAGCGCGGCAGCATGCCATATTCTGCGGTAACCCAGCCGCTGCCTTTATGTTTTAAAAAACGTGGAACTGATTCATCAAGGCTAGCAGAGCACATTACATGTGTATTGCCAAATTTAACTAAGCAGGATCCTTCAGCGTGCTTAAGTACATCTACTTCGATTGATAAATCACGTGTTTGATTATTTTTTCTTCCTTGTGGTCTCATAAATTTTATATTTAAACTTGAATTATGGTTATGTCTTACCTATATTTACTATGTATGTATAGCACAAAGCAATAAAAAATTTTTATATTATGGAAAATCAAGAAAAAGATCAAATAAAAGAAACAACTGAAGCAGTAAATGATCAGCAATCTAATGTTAATGATGATGATAATTACATAGAGCCAATGGAAGCTGACATTGAAAGTGACAATATTCAAGCTGAAATGATTGTGAAATTAAATCTACAAGTTGAAGATTTGCAAGATAAGTTGCTGCGTCAAATGGCAGAAGCTGAAAATATTAGGGCTCGCTCAAATAAAATGATTGATGAAGCTAAGGATTATTCAATATTGGGGTTTGCTAAAGATATGGTACCAATAATGGATAATTTATCAAGAGCATTAGAGCATATTCCGGAAAATCTAGATGCGAGTGCATTAAATGTGATTGAAGGAGTTAAAATGACTCAAAATGAGCTTAATAATGTTTTTCAAAAGAATGCATTAGAGATAATTAATCCTCAGGTGGGAGAAAAATTTGATTATCATTTCCATCATGCTATCTCACAAATAGTGACAGCTGAACAGGAACCAGGTACGATAGTGAATACTATGCAAGTAGGTTATAA
>JAYUJO010000181.1:0-4814 GCA_043765215.1 Rickettsiales bacterium
CTTCAGCTTGTATGTTCCTTGGTGTATGGATTTGCTTTACTTTATCATTCATCGGAGTTGATAAATTAAGCAATATTGTACCTTTAGATATTGATTATTATTATGAGATGTTATTTTGGAGCGGTGGTCATTTACTGCAATTCATCTATACACAAATCATGATGCTTGCGCTACTTATGCTCACTGAAACTAGAAAAGGTGGCAGGGTTATATATGCTAATATTTACGAAATGCTTTTTGCTTTAAATTTTATATTGAGCTTATTCATCTTTTTTGGCCATATTAATTTTGAAGTTGCCGATGGAGAGTTTAAGGAATTTTTTACTAAACACATGATTTATGCAGGGGGAATTGCCCCAACAATCTTTGTTATATTATTAATAGTTGAAATAATACAAAATAGAGCAAAAAACATACCCTCTTTTGTCTCAGCTGCTTTTAATGCTGCCAGCTTTTTGTTTTTGTCAGGCGGCTTTATTGGTGCCATTATTTCTGGTGTTAATGTAACAATTCCGGCTCATTATCATGGCTCAACCGTTGGAATTAGTATATCATTTATGGGCCTTAGTTATTTAATATGTTTTAAAAAACAAATACTGCCCCATATATTAAGCGATGAAGGAGTCATTAAATATGTATATAATCATATTCATGATTCTTTCAATTCTTTTGCCAGCACAGCTCCTTTTTACCAAATATATGTAATGCTATTTGGCCAATTATTGCATATTACTGGCCTGGCATTAGCTGGTGGATATGGGGTACTTCGAAAAACTCCAGGCAGTGAAATTCCTATATCTGCAAAAATTTATATGGGTATGGTTGGTCTTGGAGGATTAATTGCTATCATTGGTGGCTTGATGTTTGTCTATATATGTGTTAAAAATCTATTATTTTTAAGACACAATCAAGACTAAAATTATATGAATTCATTAAAGCCGACTAAAGAACAAGCTCAAGAAGCAATAAAAACATTACTTGAATATATTGGCGAAGATACATCTAGAGAGGGGCTAGTTGACACCCCTAAGAGAGTAATTAAAAGCTACGAGGAACTATTTTGTGGCTACAAGCATGATGTTAGTGAGGTTTTAAACAAGAAATTTTATGATATTAGCGAATATAATAATGTAGTGTTATTAAAAGATGTTAATTTCACTTTAACATGCGAACATCATATGCTACCTTTTACTGGCACAGTTGATATTGCTTATATCCCGGATGGTGTAATCTTAGGAATCAGTAAACTTGCTCGCTTAGTTGATATATTTTCAAGAAGACTGCAAATTCAAGAAAGATTGACAATTAATATCGCAACTTCTTTGCAAGAACATTTAAAACCTAAAGGAATTTCAGCATCACATAGTTGCATGACAAATAGAGGAACGCTTAAGAAAAAAAGTATTCTTGAATCGAGTCACTTCACGGGCGTTTATCAAGATAATGCAGATTTGCGTTGTGAATTTTGGAATATGATCAAAAAATAAATTAGAGATTTTATATGCTTTTATCAAAATATTTTCTACCAGTATTAAAAGAAAAACCAGCAGAAGCACAGGTTATTTCTCACTCATTAATGCTTAGAAGCGGTATGATTCGCCAGTCTTCGTCTGGAATATATAGTTGGCTGCCACTTGGTTTACTAGTTCTTAAAAACATTGAAGAGATTGTCAGATTCAACATGAATGCGGCTGGTTTTATAGAATTACTAATGCCATGTATCCAAGATGGAGATTTATGGCGCGAATCTGGCAGGCTTGATGTATATGGCAAAGAAATGCTTCGCATCAAAGATAGAGGCGATCGTGATCTATTATTTAGTCCAACAAATGAGGAACTATTAACAGATATTGCCCGCAATAGCTTTCAGTCATATAAAGATTTACCAAAAGTATTATACCAAATTCAATGGAAATTTAGAGATGAAATTAGGCCTCGTTTTGGTGTGCTTCGAGGAAGAGAATTTTTAATGAAGGATGCTTATTCTTTGGATATTGATGAAGCAAGTGCAATAGTTACATACGATCAAGTATTCATCGCCTATATGCAAACATTTAGAGACCTTGGTTTAAACGCAATCCCACTTGCTGCTGATCCTGGTGAAATTGGTGGTGATATGAGTCATGAATTTCATGTTGTTGCAGATACAGGCGAGAGCGTTCTATATTACGACAAGCAATTTGATTTAATTGGTGAAGAATTAACTAAAAATATTAAGAAATTAAAATCTCTATATGCAGCTACAGAAGAAAAACATGATGCTAATAATTGCAAAATTCCTGAGAGTGAGTTATGTGTAAGACGCGGCATAGAGGTTGGTCATATATTTAATTTTGCTGATAAATATTCGACATCTATGAAAGCTTTTGTAAATAATAAAGAAGGAAAACGCGTGCCTATTCAAATGGGTTCTTATGGCATTGGAATATCTCGATTAGTTGCTGCAATTATCGAGGTCAGCCATGATGAGAGGGGCATAATTTGGCCAGTGGAAGTTGCACCATTTAAGGTCTCAATTATAAACTTAAATATCAAAGATCAAAATTGTAATTTGATTGCTCTTAATTTACACGATTTACTGATTAAACATGGCATTAGTGTGTTATATGATGATACTTCAGAGAGTGCTGGCTCTAAATTTGCTACCAATGATTTAATTGGGTCCCCTTGGCAAGTGATTGTTGGGCCAAAGAAAGCAACAAATAATATTGTTGAACTAAAGCATCGAAAATCGGGTGAAGTGGAAGAAATCTCAGTTGACTCAATTATATCAGAAATTAAGAGCCGATTAAATGTTAAATAATTTTATATTTATCATTGCATTTCGCTATTTCAATGCTAAAAAAAATGAAAAATTTGTTTCGATAATCTCAGGAATATCCCTAGCTGGAATCACTATTGGCGTTGCTGCTTTAATTATTGTTATGTCGGTAATGAATGGCTTTCATATTGAGCTTACTAATAATATTGTTGGATTAAACGGTGATATTACTATTACTCCAGCTGACAAATTTATTAAAGATAAAGAGTTAGTAATAAAAAAAACTCAAAATCAATCTTTTATTAAAAAAGTAGTACCCATGATTCACGGCCAGGCTCTAGCTCTTGGTAATGGGACTAATAGTGGAGCTATCATTAAAGGAATTAATTTGAGTGACCTTAAAGATAAAGGCGAAATTGTTAAAAATATAATTGATGGTAGTTTTATTGATTACCATGGTACTGAGCATATTGCAATAGGGTCTGAACTTGCACGTAATTTAGGTTTGGCTGCTGGATCAAAGGTAAAACTAATTGCTCCAAATCTACTCTCAACTGCTTTTGGCAGCATACCTAGAGCTAAAACCTTCACAGTATGCGCCTTATTTAGCAGTGGCATGTATGATTATGATGCAGCAACAATATTAATGCCCCTATCAGCTGCGCAAATATTTTTTTCATTAGAGAATAATATTAATATGCTCGAGGTGCATGTTATTGACCCTGAAGATGTTTCTAGCAACTCAAAAATATTGCAAAAAGAACTTGGATTTTCTGTTGATGTTCAAAATTGGATGCAGCTTAATCAGCAATTCCTCACTGCCCTTGAGATCGAGCGCACAGCTATGTTTGTTATTTTATCATTGATCATTATTGTTGCTGCTTTTAATATAGTATCTAGCCTATTTATGCTGGTTAAGGACAAAACGAAAGATATTGCCATATTGAAAACTATTGGTGCTTCCACGCGCCAAATTATGTGTATTTTTATGTTAAATGGCATGTTAGTTGGTTTCATTGGTACTTTTCTAGGAGTAACATTTGGCTTGTTATTTTCTAGTAATATTGAAAATATTCGCAAAATTCTAGAAAAAATTTCGGGTACAAAGCTTTTTGATCCGGCGATTTATTTTTTATATAACCTTCCTTCAGTAGTAAAAATTGAGGATGTGGTAATGATTGTAATTCTTGCTTTAGTTCTATCTATAATTGCTACTATATATCCAGCCTATCGCGCTGCTAAACTTAATCCTATTGAGGCAATGAGATATGAGTAAAGAAATAATTTTATCTCTACAAAACATCTGCAAGGACTATAAACAAGGCCGCTCAGTCATTGAAGTTCTCAAAAATATTAGTTTAGATGTGCATAGTGGTGAAATGGTGGCAGTAATTGGAGCTTCTGGTTGTGGAAAATCAACATTGCTACATATTGCTGGTTTATTGGATAAAGCTGATTCTGGCTCTGTTCATATTGCTGGTTTTACTGATTCTGAAACTCAAAATTTATCAAATAGTAATAAGATTCGTTTAGAAATAATGGGTTTTATTTATCAATATCATCATTTATTGCGTGATTTTAATGCGCAATTAAATGTTGCCATGCCGCTTTTTATCAGCGGAAATAATAAGCATGAATCTATGGATAAGGCCGAAGAGCTACTTAATGAATTGGGTTTAGGGAAAAGATTATATAATTTACCTGGTGAACTCTCTGGTGGTGAGCAGCAAAGAGTTGCAATTGCGAGAGCTCTTATTAATAATCCTAAAATTATATTAGCAGATGAGCCTACTGGCAACCTTGATCCATCTTCTGCTAATGACGTATTCAGTCTTTTGCTTGAGCGGGCTGAAAAATGTAATACTGCTATAATTATGGTGACTCACAATCATAATCTTGCAGACAAAATGCATAGAAAAATTATTTTATCATAGTGTTTTTATTTTATAACAGATAATAAAATTATAGATAATTCCTTCAATTTAATATATGATGGTTCTATTAACTTAGAGTAGATTTAAATTTCAAACAATGTCAGAAAAACCATTAATTT
>JAYUJO010000182.1:0-1797 GCA_043765215.1 Rickettsiales bacterium
TAGTAGCATCAATTTGTTGTTCATACAATTTATTCAAGCGCGTGTGTATATTACCTCTAAATTGTATAACTTCAATGTCTGGCCTTATATTATTAATAATGACTTTGCGTCGAACTGATGATGATCCTATCACAGAACCAATTGGCATCTCAGCAATTGATTTATATTTAAATGAAACAAAACAATCACGTGCATCCTCTCGCTCTAATACGGCTTTTATTTCTAGTCCTAGCGGCAGATTTCCAGGCACATCTTTTAAAGAATGAACAGCGATATCAATTTGATTATTAAGTAATTGCTCTTCAATTTCTTTTAAAAATAGAGCTTTACCGCCAATATCATATAAATTACAATCAGTGATCTGATCACCAGTAGTAATAATTGGCACAATAATGCATTCATATTCAGGAAAATGTTCTTTAATTTTGCCGATAACAATTTGCGTTTGAATTAAAGCTAAATTACTTTTTCTAGTCCCTATTTTTATTTTCACGACTTTTCCACTATATTAAATGGACTCTCAATTATTAAAGTATTATTTTTAATAGAAGCCTTAGAATTAATAGTAAATGGATAATTAATTGGTCCATGACCGAGATTTTCTGTTTTATATACCGGGATATTTGTTAAATAATTATCAACAAAATCATTGATCGTTAGATCTATATTTTTATCAGTATCAGTAAAATCACCAAATATCACAGCAGCAACTTCATTAAACAAACCAGCATGAAACATATGTAGCAAATATCGATGAACTCTGTAACTTATCTCACCGACTTCTTCAATAATTAATATTTTATTTTTAGTTTTTGGATGTAATTTGGTGCCAATCATTGTGGTAATTATAGTTAAATTACCTCCCGTTGTAATTCCCTTTATATCTCCATTTTCTTCTATATTTGAGTTTAAATTTATTAGTTCAAATTTTGCATTGGTCCCTTGCATAATTGACATAAATTCTGATAACATCTCTTGTGATTTTTCATTTACCAAAAAATGAATTGATGGAAAATTATATTGCTGAGTGAATAAAAAATGTAGCACTGTGATATCACTAAAGCCAACTAAAATTTTAGGTCCAGATGGCTCAATATCAAGACAATCAAAAGCTATTTCAGAAGCTCCATAACCACCTCTAAAAGCAGATATTATTTTAACATCTGGATTAAGCAGCGCCTCTTTAAACTGGCGTAGTCGCTCTTGCTTAGTGTTTGCAAAGAACTCTAAACTATCGCATGAAAAAATATTTTCATCATATTTACAATTAAAATCGTATTGTTTGAATAATGATAATTGGACTTGGAGTTGCTCATAGTTTAAAGCTAAATCCATCATTCCTTTTTCATCTCGATAAGCCGAGGAAGGAGCAATTATCGCTACAACATCATTATTTATATTAAACTTAATCATCTCCAACCTTTAATGCGGCAATGAATGCTGATTGTGGAATTTCAATATTGCCAACACTACGCATTCTTTTCTTACCAGCTTTTTGTTTATCAAGTAATTTTCTTTTACGCGAAACATCTCCACCATAACATTTAGCAAGCACATCTTTGCGCATTGCTTTGACATTTTCTCTAGCAATAATTTTACCACCAATAGCAGCTTGAATAGCAATTTGAAATAATTGACGTGGAATTAGGTCTTTAAGTCTGTTGCAAAGCTCCCTACCCCGGCTTTCAGATCGACTGCGATGAATGATTGTGGATAATGCATCAACCACGTCACCATTTACCATTATTGATAGTTTGACCAGATCACTCTCCTCGTAACCATCAAGCTCCCAATCAA
>JAYUJO010000183.1:0-1788 GCA_043765215.1 Rickettsiales bacterium
TGCTCTTCAGAGCCAAAGACTCTCTTGAAGGCTATATCATTTTTAGGATCTAGAAACTTGGATAATACCATAATAAAAGTGCAAAAATAATTTAATAATTTATCTAATGTTAAACGCTATTATAACATATATATGCTTCATAATATATCATAAAATAACACTAAATTATTTGTATATTTCTTTAAATATGATGATTTATTTTAGAATTATAATTTGATACTGACTGTTATTAACCCCAATTAATATTTTCCCACTCATCTCGATGCTTTTCTGCCCAATCCTTAAATATTGTCAATCCTTTAATTAATCCTCGAAAATGTGTGCGGATGAAGAAATTATCACCTCTCTTGTAAAGATGTATTATACCTTCTGGCTCTTCTATTAGCACATCCTCAAATTTGCAATCACCAAGTTCCATTTCCTCCATGAGAATCGATATTACAAAACCTTCTTGAGTAACAAGTAAATATAATCCTAAAGATATGTAGCCAAGCTCCATGCTTTTATCAGAATGCTTAAGGGCAAATTTAGATAACCAAGCAAGTAATGGGTTATTAAGGTCTAACTCTGATTTGAATCTTTTGAGATCTTCTTCTGTTTCTTGTAAGTTAAATTTATTACCAGTAATAAAACAACGAAATGCTTCCAATACTACTGACAAATATTGTGGCCCACCTACTGATATAAATTCTCCATCTCTATATAATGTGAAAAACCAATCAAAATGACATTTTCGATAATAATCATCTTCTTCATAGTTAATTTCTAATTCAACTTCTATTGCTTGCCATTTATTATGTACATTTTCAGTAATGATTCTATAATCCCATCCAGGATTGCCTACTATACATAAATTAGAAATACTTAAATTTTTATTTGATAATGTTTTAATAAAATCAGAAATTTGTTTGTGTTGTTTTATATTATCATCTGTTATTGTTACAGATACTAAAGATGCAATAAATGAATCATTAGATAGCACAACACCTAATATCAAAGAAATTCAGAGGTTACTTCAGGCAGGAGCTGAAATACATAGTAAAGTCTTAAAAAATGCACATTCTAAAGGACAAATTGAAATAATCAATATACTACTTATAAATAATGCTAAATTTACAAAAGCTGATTTTTTATATATGTGTAAATATGGCTGTATTTCGGTTATAAAGAATATGCTTGAAAAACTTGGAGATAAAGCAATTAATGTTCTTCAAGATAGTGATGAGGATGGGGACACAGCATTGCACATTGTATGTCGAAATAGCCATATTGAGCTTGCAAAATTTATTATTGAAAAACTGGGTTGCTTGGCCTCTAATATAATTCAGAATAAGACATCTTATAATAAAACACTTTTAATTATAGCATTACAAAATAATCAAGTTGAACTTATAAATATGATGATAACGACATTAATTGATAATAATTATGATATAAATAATATATTAAAAAATAATAGTTATAATGCGTATAATTTTTTAATGTTAGCATGTTTAAAAGGTGATACTTGCGTTATACAACATTTAATTAATTATGGCGCTACAATGGATGTAGAAGATATATATGCGTGGAGCGATGTATTTAAAAAAAATATATTAAAGGGTAATAAGAAATGTTTTGATAGCATAATCTTATGCAATAAAATTGATACAAATTCAATTAAAATATTTGAGATAATTATAAATAATTTAGATAAATATTATAATAACCTGAGTTCGACATAAGGTTAATGATATTATTATGTAAAAAGCGTTGATTTATTGAAGGTTTACGTGGTTTTAAGGTGTA
>JAYUJO010000184.1:0-1787 GCA_043765215.1 Rickettsiales bacterium
AACAAAACCGCTCTTGCAATTTCATCCGGTTGACCAAGACGCCTTACTGGAATTTGAGCAATAATTTGGTCAAGCACACTGTCTGGAACATCTTTTACCATATCTGTTGCAATATATCCAGGAGCTATGCAATTGACAGTGATATTTTTTGATGCAGATTCACGAGCTAAAGCCTTAGTAAAACCAATAATTCCAGCTTTAGCAGCAGAGTAATTCGTCTGACCAACTTGACCTGTAAGCGCGTTAATAGAGCTGATGTTAACAATTCTGCCAAAATTATGTTGACGCATTTCGCCGATAACTAGACTTGTCATATTAAAACATGAATTGAGGTTAGTGTTAATTACTTCTTGCCAGCATTCTGGACTAGTTTTATGCAGCATATTATCTCGCGTAATGCCGGCATTATTAATTAAAATAGAAATGTTAGTTTTAAAATCAGATTTAATAGACTCAAGTGCATTTTTGCATTCATTGATACTTGATGCATCCCAGGCCATGGTTTTAATTCCATGTTGAGTGCTGAACTTATCAGCAAAATCATTATCACTTTTATAGTTAGCGATCACTTCATAGCCCGCATTTTTTAAGGATATTGAGATGGCACCACCAATACCTCTTGTACCACCAGTTACAATTGCTAGATTTGTCATATAATTTCTTCGTTTTATTTTAAGAGTTGTAATTTGACTTATCTTTTTCAATTATTCAAGCATTTTTAGTGAATATTGAATTGTTTATTTTTTAACTGGTGATATAAGGGTCTATAATTGAATATAAATATAGAAAAAATATAAAAATATTTTGCAAATAAGTTATAATACAAGTAATTATAAGAATAACTATTAATTTAATATTTAAAAAAATGATTCAAAAAATATTTAATTCATTACTAGCTCTAGCATTTTTATTTTTAGTAATTCTATTTGCTTATAAAGAAATAAATAAACCAGAAATATTAACAACTCCCTTAAATGAAAAAGTTGTTGATATTGATAATCAAAATATAGTGAAAAATGCAGCCAAACCTTTATCTAAAGAAGAAATTAATCATGCAATTAAAGATTATATTATTAATAATCCAGAAATAATAGTTGAATCTTTAGAAGGACTTCATAATAAAAAAAATACTGAGTCAGTTCAAAAAACTTCTGAATATTTAAATGATAACAAGCTTAAAATAGAAACTCAAGATGATCCTCCAATGTTTGGAAATCCAGATGGTGATATTTCTATAGTAGTTTTTTACGATTATAATTGTTCATTTTGTAAAAAAGCAAGCCTGATTGAAAATGAAATATTGCAAATTGATAAAGGCGTAAAAATTATCCTGCGACCAATACCAATTTTAGATGAAAGTTCAATGTATGCGGCAAAAGTTGCTTTAGCCGTGCAAAAAATAAATGAGAATTCTTTTCAAGAGTTTCATCATGAATTGATGAAACTAAAAATCATTAATGAGGAGCAAGTTAAATTAATTTCTACTAAATTTGATTTAGACTATTCTATCATTGACAATGAAATTAATAGTTATGGCATTAAACAATTGATAGTTAAAAACTTTGAATTTGCTAAGGAAATTGGTATTAAGGGAACTCCATCATATATAATTGATGGAAAATTTATTCCAGGCTTTATTCCACTTGATAAACTTAAAAATATCATAATTCAAATAAGAGCCTCTATGCCAAACATAGAGGAAGATAAAGATACTAAGTAATTTTAAAAAATATCTTATATTATTAATAAAAATTATTGTATATAATATAAACCTTGCTTTATTTAAA
>JAYUJO010000185.1:0-1786 GCA_043765215.1 Rickettsiales bacterium
CAAACGGGGACCCTCTTATACTTATAATATAATAAAGAAAAATATAAATAACAATAGATCTAAAAAATCTAATTTTATTAAAGTTTTTTTAGAAGAAAAAGAAGAGCTTAAATTGATCAATAAGTTTGCTACAACAATAAAAAATACCAATTATTTTGATAAACCTAAAAAATTATCTAAGTTTTACCCCTTATCATCTGAAGATGGCAGCAAACTACAATTAGCTTCAGGCAGAGATTTTAGTCTACATGCTATGAATGAGATTTTAAAATATTTAAGCAACAAGATGAGTAATCATTTATTTAATAGCAAAAAGGGATTCATGAGCTATATGGAGAAAATATACAGATATGAAATGAGAGATGCGGTTAAAATAAGCAATGAAACATTCAAAATAAGAGCCAATCAAGCGGATGAAGATAAGATTGAGCAATATCTAATTGAAATAGAAAATACTAGATTAGTATCACAAGAATGGCATTTGAAGAAGAAACTAGCATCAGTATTAAAATCAAATACAGCCTATAACTTGCTAAAGAACTACCAAGATATTGAAATCAATAATGATAAGGTAACCATCAATTTAAGAACAAAGATTGATTTAACTGATTTAGAGCAAGATATCATCTTATCGCAAGTAAAGGCAACGCATGAATCTTTAGGAGAAAATGGCACATATCAGCCAATTACTGCAGTAGTTTTTAACATTAAATCTAAGATGGAAACTAGCTGCCAATATACTAAAAACAACAACAACGATAGTCATAATAAGCAAAACCAAATACCGCCAAGAACTGGAATATGGGGCAATATTAGAAACAAGATATCAGAATTACTAGGCAATGATGGAAATGCGATAGATGTAAATTGGTTTAGTAAATTATCTGCTGAAATAAACAATGATACTAAGCAAATTAAACTAAAAGCACCAAGTGAGTTTTACAAAAGATCAATAGAAGATAGATATCAAAATGAAATACAACTTGCTGCTAAAGACTGTGGTTTTAGTTTACAAGATATTTATTGCTAAATAAATAGGCAGAGAAATTATATAGGAAATGTCTATTAAAATTAGACTAATGCACAAATATATACACGAAAATTGTGTAAAACTAAAAATAATAAATTTGCAAATAAAGTATTAAATTAGTATAAAGTTAATAAACTGTAACAAAATTATCAAGAAATAAATGAACAAAGATAATATCTATGGTTAAAAAAGCAAAAATAATTAAAATTTTAGAGCAAGAGACTAAAAAGTTTGGTATAGATTTTATATACCACTTTGGCTTTAGAGAGTTTTACCTTGATGGATCAACTTTAGGTATAAGTAGCAATGAAGATTGGAATAAAATTATATTAGAGATATTGTTTAAAACAGAAATGGAAAAACAATATTTAAACGAATTAGTAAGCGCAATGAGTAATATACTTAATAATGGTGTTTCACATGTTATTAGAACTAGAGATCATATAATTAATGAGTTTCAACATAGATTAGTATCTGTTGAAATGTCCAATAGTTTAATTATTTATAAAAAAATAGGTAATTTAATTAGAGGATATTACTTTATAAATAATCCTGACGATCATGCATCATTATCTTTCTTTATTAATAATTTGTCTTTGTTTCATAAAATAACTAATTCGATAGATTCTATTATTGATGATGATCAAACGATTGTAGATGAGTTATTACCACAAAAATTTCAGTTATTTTCTGAAAAAAAAATGTCTGATATATTAAATCAAAAAAAAGATTTAATCCCTAATACGATAATTATTT
>JAYUJO010000186.1:0-4778 GCA_043765215.1 Rickettsiales bacterium
CGATTTAAGTATAGCTAATAAACCTATGATCATCTCAGGGCCTCTTGGGACAGAGATAGCAATCCTAGTTTCTAAATTAACTCCTTGCTTAATTAAAAAGTGGGCCAGCTGGTTAGCTTTTTGGTTTAATAGTTTATAGCTAATTTGGTGATCTTCATAGGTGACGGCTATTCTATCTGGCGTTTTTATTACTGATTCTTCAAATAATTGATGAACAGCTTTATCTTTTTCATATTCATGACTGTTCTTGTTGCCTTTTTTTAGATTCTCCAATTCCACTTCGCCTAACACCTAATAATTATAATTTAATTTTTTTATAATATTCTATTAATCATTAAAAATATCTAATTTAATCACAGAATTGTATACAACTATAAGTTATAATATATGTTTTTTTTAATAAATCAACTATGCTTACCAATATCGACAAAATTAGAATCATATAATTAAGAAAATTTAAATATATGAAATTAAAACTATGGAAAAAAGTAGCAATAACCTATTACATTCATATTTAGTTTATTGTTATCAACTTAATTCATTTAACGATGGTGCCTCAGAATGACTCCATAAATTTTTAAATAAATCAGAAATCTGAGCAATAACTTTAGGTTGACTAGTTACTATTGCTGTCTCACGATTAAAATCTAAACAATGAGTTTTTAGATGCCCTGATCCTATGTATGCTTTTTTATTATCTACACATACAGGATCAATAATGAAGACTCTGCAATGTATTGGAGGATCATAAGAAAACTTTAATCTTACACCAATTTTTATAAGTTCTATAAAATACTTTATATCAAGTATTTTAGAATCATTTAATGAAAATATATTAGGAGAACATACTGCGCTGATAATAACACCATCTTTAATTTTATTCTCTAAAATATGAAATATTTTACTATCATTCGTTATTAATGGAAACAGCATATCTATAGAGTTTTTTGCACTATAGAGTAGCTGTTCAACTTTATTTCTCATATTGTCAGGGGCAATTAAAATACTATTATCATAAGCTAGTGATGAATTATATATTTTTTTATAAAAATCAATTTTGAAAAGTTGCTCTATTGTACTTATCTTTTTGGGGCAATCTGTTAATATACCGATATCTAATCTTTTTTTACTTTCGTTAGGAGCAGACCCTACATAAGCTAATTTTGAGTCTATAACCATATATTTTGAATGATTTAAAATATATTTTTTATGGTCAATATATCTTATATTTATTCCGTTCTCTTTCAGAAATATAATCAATTTTTCTTTTGCTGGCACGGTTTTTTGAGTATATAAGATTATGTCTTCTGGTACATCAAATCTCATTCTAATTTTATTTGCCGATAAATTTTTAAAGTAGAAAGGGGAGGATAAAAGTATCTTTATTTTAACGCCTCTATTTTTTGCTTCAATAATCTCACTACAAAAATCCATATTAGGAAGTGCTTGCCTCGATAATAAAATAGTATTTTTTGCACTTGAGATTAAGTTATTAATAACTTTATTATTAGGAAATAAAATAATTTGCAGCTCTTCTTGATCTATATTTAGCTTCACCATATTTTTATTTAATTGTATTTTCAAGGCTGATAGCATGGTCAACAGCAGCGTTTGCTAAAATTTCCGTTGAATCAATTAAAACAGTGCTTTTTTTATATTTTTTTCTATCTAAAGCCAGGGGTATTTCAGTACAACCTAAAATAACTATTTCAATTCCCTGCTGCTTAAAATGATAAATTGCGTCAAACAATAATTGTCTTGGGGATTTTATAATTATATCTGGTTTTGTTTTAAGTACATACTTATAAAGATTAGTTAATTTAGCTTTATTAGAATCATTTAATTGTTTATTATTAATAACTCCAGCCTTAATACCATAAATAGCTTGCATTACATTATTTTGATGCATCGCATCTGGAGTTATGACTTCAATTCCGTATTTATTTAAAGCATTACAATAAAGTTTTTTTTTAATCGTCGCTGAAGTTGATAAAAGACCTACTTTTTTGAGACCTTTATATTGGTTGTATAAAAAACTTGCAGTTTCCTCAATCATATTAACTAATTTCATATTAGTAATTTTTTGTATTTCTTCAAAATAGCTATGCGCCGTATTACAAGATATCGTTAATATATTACCTCCCATTTTTTCTAGATTTATAGCACTATTAATATAAGTTAAAAGTGGGCTAGGGCCATTATTCAATAATGCTTCATCACGATTAGGAATACTTGCATTATTATCAATAACAACTCTGTAGTGCTCTTGATCAAAGTTAATATTTAATTTTTTTTTCATTATACAAGATAGTTTTATTTGTAAATCTATAGCTGCATCTGGACCAGCACCTCCTATAATTGCAATAGTCGGTCTAGATTTAATCAATCTCTTTGCTGGAATAGGAATCTTTGCCATAAAGTATTAACTCAATATTTTTTAAAATGATGATCAACTAAGATAATCGCACAATATAATAAATTAGGTAAATTATTTTTGAAGTTCTTTTATCCGTTTTTTTAGGCTAAGAGGCCTCATATCTGTCCAATATTTATCTACGTAAGCTAAACACTCATCCTTTGTACTTTCTTTTTTTACCAACTTCCAACCTTCAGGAATTGATTTACAGTTAGGCCATAAAGAATATTGCTCTTCGTTGTTTATTAATACTAAGTATAGTTCTTGATTCTCCACTATTTTATATATCTCATTTTCTGCAATTGTAATTTCTTTGTTCATACTAATTTGTCTCTTTTTCGTCTAAAATCTCTAAATACCCAAATCCTTTTTTTGTAGATAAATCAATATCCGCAATGCAACGAACTTCTTGATAATTTAGTTTGCACGTTCCAACTAGATGTATAGCACCTATTTCTTTATCAAAATTTGCATTATTAATTTTAGTTAAATCTAAATCAACATTAATCCCTAATTCTGTACCTCCATTTGTTTGCGTAAAAGTGACAAAGACAAATTTCATTTCTATAAGTCTTTCTTGAATTTCTGCCATAGAGCTGCTTCTTGACTCAAAATCTACAGGCTGTTTTTTTAAAAGTACTCTTACTAAATTATTCATTTTTACTATTTCCAAAATTATTGGCCCAATATAACCAAACGTTTAATTATTATGTTACATAAAATAAATTGAAAAATATTAATACACTAATCTTTCAATTTAATTTTATTTAAAGCATGAAACCAATATTTTTCTCTCCCCTGTATAAGGCATCCTACCATGACTCAAAAGAGCATTATCAATTAATAGAATGTCTCCTTCTACCCAAGAAAAAGATCTCGTATTTGCTTCAACAACTGATGAAATCATATCTAAATACTCTATTGGGATATCAGTATTATCAGCAAATTGTACATGTTGTGGATAACATAATGGGTCATCACCATAAAGCAGGGTCATATAACCAGCAATGTCTTTTGGTAAATAGTGAGGATGAAATTGAGTTGCTTGATTAAACCATACTTCCTCTTGTGTTATTTCATGTTTAATTATTACCGGCCCAATTTGAATCAGACGCAACACATCATCTTCAAGCCATGTATAGCTTATATTATTTTTTTTGCAAAATTCATTTATTTTATCTTTGTCAGATGTCTCAAATGTGTCTTGCCATGACTTACCAATTCTTTTTCCATTTTGAAGATTACGAATATATTTTAGCCCTTTTTGTAAAAAATCATTCTTTATCTTATTTGGTATTTGTTCTAATATTTTTCTGCAATCAGCTACTGGAGTTTGACCTCCTGTAAGTGATGGTTTTACACAACAAAACATTAGATATCTAGGTCGATGATTTGAATATGATAACTCGTTATGTTGAGATATAACCATTTCACTTGGATATTCAGTAGACGTATATACAGAATTACTAATTTTAGTGCGTGGAGAGTTACCGTCTTTATAATCTAAAATATTATCTTTAAAATTTGTACAAAGACTCTCAAATTTTTCTATTGAATTAATATTTAGGCCTCTGAACAATGTCCCTCCTTTATAGTAAAAATCTCTAATCAGTGCACCACTACTATTCATAAAAATCTTGTTAACTAAATCAACAAACTTTTCTGTTTTGTTCATTTGAACAAAATTAATGAAATTAGCATCTTTATCTTGAGAAGAATTGTTCATATCTACTTCCTCATTTATGACTTACTTTTTGTATAAATAATTGTTTCTAAAAAATATTAATATTTGAAGTTTTCAGAGCGGTCAATTTCAACATCACTAAATTTTCTTAATACAATAGCTAAATCATCACTTTATTGATTATTTAGCAGCACAAAACAGAAACCATACTAATATCAAAAATATTAATATTTAACCTATAGTTGCTGAAAACAATAACATTGTCAAGAACAATTTTCGGTTCTGTCGCATTTAGAAAGTGAGAATGGAAGTATATCACACAACAATATCCAAAGAGCTGATTTCTAAAGTGACGGATGGAGTGATGGAAGAAGGTGTTGTTGCATGAATCACGGCGTTGTTGCATGAATCGGTTATGGAGTAAATTTCCCCTTCCCCGTTGATTTTGATTTATGCAGTACGCACAGAAATAGGTTTGCCAATCTCAAACATTTTGTTTAAAAGTTGACATTTGATTATCATTTCATTTTTCATATTATCGTTTTCTCTCGATAAAAATTTACTACTGTCATTCATCAGTCATAGTGGTCCAGTTAAGTGGAACTAAAATCAGTCATACTGAGCCACCCAATCGTCAGTTAAAAAGCCACATAATTAGTATCAAATAGATTAAGTTAA
>JAYUJO010000187.1:0-4760 GCA_043765215.1 Rickettsiales bacterium
ATGGTTATTAGCGAGGACAAGAAAAGTTAGTGTTGTATTACCCACCAGGGCCTGAGCAATAGCCGCCGCCCCAGCAGCTCCTATCTGGTTACCATAGAGGACAAGAGAAGTTAGCGTTGTATTACCCTACCAGAGCCTGAGCAATAGCCGCAGCCCCCGCATCTCCTATCTGGTTATTATTGAGGTAAAGCTGAGTCAGTGTGGTATTACCCACCAGGGCCTGAGCAATAGAAACCGCCCCGGCATCTCCTATCTGGTTATCATTGAGGTCAAGATCAGTCAGTATGGTATTTACTTTTAATGCTGCACAGAGTTTTGTTAGATCTGCCTTAGATATTTTTCTTCTTAGATTAAGTGTAGTATAACTATTTGGTGAAGATAAAAACTGTTGGATGGTGATTGCTTCAGCCATAATATTTCTCTAATTTTAAATTGTTCATTTTTGCGATATAACTTTATTATATAAATATAAGATTGTATTTCAACTTAAAATCTATATCTTGATTCAAAGAATAGTAACCATAGGTTTAACAAAAAATGTGTAAAGCATTATAACTGCGAATTTAGGATGATGTCTCAGTTACAGTCAAATCTAAAAACTCTAAATGTATTATTCGCAATTCAGGATACAACTTACCTGGATTACGACACTCATATTAAAACAAAAAAACTAGGCAGCATCTCCAAAGCTTATACAAAGCACAAACAGGGTCTTATTATGCTTAAGTAATATAGTGACTCAAGAAGGGCTACCTTTAAGTTTTACCTCTCAAAATTTTTCTCTGTTTAACATATTAAATTAGTATATTGATTCCTAATTTACATGATAAAATTTATTTTGAAAACAAAAACTATGGCTAAATAAATTTTTAATATAGAGTTCATATTTTACATAAGTACTCAGCAAGATATTTATATAATAAGACTAAATACCCTATATTGATTCGCTATCTTCACCAGATAAATCGGTTTCATCAAGTGTAAGGTTATCACTAGTATAATTATGATTCACTGATTGTTTTTGCTCTTTTGAAGGCTCAGGATTAGAATCATCATCTGCATAACGTTTTTGTGGAAGAGGTACGCTCGATTCTGCTTCTTCAATAATTTTTTTGAGCATTGTAAGTGCACTATCATTTATATCATTAGTTTTTACTGCAGCGAGTAATACATTTAATGCCTCAGTTACAGAAGTTTCTTGCTTACTTTGCTGTGGCTCTTGACTAGATGAATTACTTGAATCGCTATCAGAAAACCGTACCATATGTAGCTCACCCGCACCATGTGCTTTTGAAAGGCTTGAACAATTTTCTGATAAGTAATCAATGATATTATCATTAATATAAGTATATGGATATATATCTATTCCAGCTTCTATCAAATCATCTACCTCACATTCTTTACAAAAGCTTAGCTCATTATCTTCATAATAGCTTCCATAGATTTTTTGACTCTCTTCTATAGACAAAATTAAAGGTTGAACCCATTCAGGCTGTCTATCGTGAGATCCCTTAATATCTATGGTAAATCCACATTTTTTAGAAACTTCTTCAATGAATTTTTCGCATCCTTTACAACACAACTTAGATATTGCTATATATACTTCTTCTATACGATCTAATAATCCTGTTATCATTAAATATTCTAATAGCTTAGTTTCCGCATGAACTATACCATCATCAAATTTCAGAATAATATAACCATTTTTAGATGAATCAGGATTTCCAAATTGTTTAGGATCTTGAAATACTGCTACTTCTTTCCACTCCTTTAGAATGCCTCCACTTTCATGAATAAATACTTGCTCTGTTTTTTTACCTTTAAAGGCACCTACAAGATTTTTGAGTACATTGTCAATATCTTTAGTATCTTTTGTAAGCAGCTTTTTTATTCTATTAAAATCTGAATATATATTGTCAGCAATTTCTAAAGCTGTAGAAATATATAATCTTTCATGACGAGCTTTTTCTTTTATCGTAGCTTTCCTCATTACTTCTTCTTGATCTATGCCTTCAATATGCCATATTTTACGCCAATCTTTATTATTAGAAAAAACACTGCCAATAATCTGATTTATATCATCATCTGATAATTTTAAATAACCCATTTCCTCGCCTTTTATTCTTTGGCGACATAAATTATTAAATATCTCTCGTTCATTTATTGGTTCTTGCTTGTTTGCAAGTTTACAAAAATATTCCATAGTACTTCTGATGAGTTTCACTTTCTCACTATCTTTATCATCTCCCCTATCCCTGGTGCTACTGTGAATATTATTATCAGCTATAATTATCACATCATCTATTAAGCATGCTGCAGTACAATTTTTACTATTACTTTCAAATAATCTTGTCAATGAATCTAAATACTTTTTCTCAAAATAAATATCTTGTAATTCTTTTTCTTTTTTTACTTTAAGTTTAGTCATTTTTTTGTTATTATTGAATTAAGGATTATAATATGTAATTTTACATACATTAACATATCACAACATATCTCTATTGTAAACATGAATTAAATAATTAATAAATTATGAAGAAAAAAAAGAAATTAACTAACTTTGATATAATTACTATAGAGAAAAATTTTCCTATATACTATCAAATGAAATATATAGAAATGTTTGTATCTTTATTTAAAAAATTTTCTTCTCAAAAAAAACTAGATTGCGCACTCGAGCATGTTGATTATCAGCCATTCAAAGATGCAATAAATAATCATGATTATGATTTCTTTCATCAACTATTGGAAGCACTGCCACAAGAAAGATATAAAAAGCTAATGTTAATGCATCATAACTATCAAATGATAGAATTGTTTTTTTCATCATTAATTGATTATAGTTCCAAAGATTTAATCTCAAAAACTTCAATTTTAAAAGTTTGGAATAATATTGTTTCGTTAGTACTAGAAGAAGTAGTTAAATCTTATTCAGAGGATGAGCTTAGTGCAGTAATCATAAATAAAGATAATCACAGACCTTTTATTGAATTACTTAAAAATAATGAGGAATTTGACAGCTTGTTGGGAAAAAGAGTACGAATTGATGATACAGACAACAAGTTTTTATTCAAGAAACAAAAGATAGCTGGAATAGATCATGATGATAATGAAACAACCGAGCAAAAATCATTTGATACAAAATATATACTAGATGAAGATTCACTTTTAGGAGAAGATATAAATGGTAATTTTGTAGCTCATGTCTAATTATTCAAAATTGGGGCGAGGCCATGGCTCATTTTTTGATAAAAAGAGCCATTACATTCCTAATAAATTATTTAATCTAGAAATTATAATTGATAATTCATCATTAGATATATTAGCTATTCTAGGATAAACAATACGCAATGTTCCAACAGCTCTACAGTGCTCGATCAATGCAAAACTTCTTACTTCTAAATTATCTCTAGGTTCTAACTCTAAATGTATATTTGCAAAATTACTATGTGATTTACTACTTAATGGACATATGAATATTACAGGTGGTGACATATCTAATATCTTCTGTGCATTGAGTACAATTACTGGTCTCACTTTACCTACTTCATGAACTTTAGCTGGATTTAGTTTTGCTAAATATATACCGCCTTGTGTTAAAATTTTTTCTTCCACCACTGCAGCTCTTCATTTGGTAAACAATCTTCAAATTCTTCTGTAACTTCTTGTATATGTTTTTGATATAATTTATCTTTTTTCATTGCAGTAAGACTGCTGATTAGTCCTTTCTGTACTTCTTGTTTTTTTATTTCTTCAACTTCATGTATAATGGCACGCTTAATAAATTCTGTGCGCGAAATACCAAGCTTTTTTGCAAATATAGTACTTTCTTCTGTAAGATTATCAGGTAAATTAATTGATAAAGCTGCCATAAAATATAAAATGTTATATGTATTCTTATATCTTAATTTATATCTTAGTTTATTACAAGTATTTTATTACCAAACTTTGTTACAGTTACCAATAACATAGTTAAAAAAACAAATTAATGATTAAGAACACAATCTTTAATTTTTTTGGTTTAATACTTAGGGAACAATTTTATTAAAGTATTTTATTTGTTCACGTAATTAAACTAATATTAGTTACTTGTAATGTCATCACTTCCTATCATAGGCATATGCCAGAATGGAGACAATTCATCATTACTAGAATAAAACGGATTGTCAGAAAATTCGTCTTGAACAATAGTAAAATATTGATATACCTTTTCTGAAAAACTAAATTCACAAGCTTCTTTTATATTATCTAAATGATTTTTAATCCATTTCTCAATATCTATGATCCTATCTTTCGTATTAACTTTTTCTAAAATTTTTCTACAATCTTCATTTAACAACTCTTCCAATTTTTGTTGATCAATTTTTTGTTCTTTTTGCAAATTGTCTTTACATCTTTCTATGTCATTTTCACATTTTTTAATCTCTTTATCTTGTTTATATAATTTAGTTTCACATACTTCTTTCTTGATACAATAATATATGTATGCTGATATAAAATCTTTATTCTTTTCATAATGAGAAGCTATATTATCAATAGTCCATGTAATTTTATCTAAATAATCTTCTTCAAGTTCTAATGTTTTTGTAAGACATTTTTTGAATGAGTCAATTAATTCTTCAAAATTTTTCAATCTTCTATGTGCTACACCTATATTAGAATATTGGTCTGTCAACAGTTTTCCGGACAGATTGTACTAAGCGCACATTTGCAATTCCTCGTATATGACTGGAGATAAATAGTCATTAGTTGAATGCATT
>JAYUJO010000188.1:0-1770 GCA_043765215.1 Rickettsiales bacterium
AAGTTTTTCTCAGAAATCTGCCAAAGAGAATTACCATCTATAGAAGGATTGAGAGAAGTAATTAATCAATGCCAGAAAATGCTTGATAGTAATTTGGAGCATCAAATAAAAACATTAGAGCTACAGGATGAAATACCTGACCCAGAATATTATGAAAAGGCAATTAAGTATTTAGACATGTATGCTGATAATACAGCTTGTAAAATTAATAAAGCAAAAGCCTATGTCCATTTGGGTAATATTGCCAAAGAGGCTGATGATGTTGAGCAAGCATTGGATTATTATTCAGAAGCAATAAAATGTAATGCAGAGATACCAGAAATTTATAACAAACTTGGTGCTTTATTCTATGATCAGGGCAATTATCATCAAGCGATAGAGTGTTTTAAGGTTACTAATAATACATTTGAAATCAAAGTTTGTTTTAAGGATTGGATAGCAACAGATGTAAGAAGCCCAACTATAAGAATGGAAAAAGGAGATTATTATGCATCAATTGGTTCATATGCAAAAGCTAAAGAGAGTTATCATAATGCATTTAGCTTAAGTAATGATGAAGGGGTTAAGTCACAAGCTCTGGTTAATATTGCTAATATATTGAATCAGCCAAATCTTGCTGGCCATTTTATGAATATGGCGAGCGAGCGTGATTACTATAATTTTGACATGGTTACTGATGAATTCTTAGATTTGATTGGTAGTATATTTGGTGAATCTGCAGGGGAACAAAAAACTCTAGAATTAATGGTTTTAAATGAGATAATTGCTATGTTTGAGGATGGGCAAGATAATCAAGAGATTGATGCTTTTATAAAGAATCATTACCCTGATAACTGGCCTAAACAAATAACTCAATGGTATAATGGTCAAATAAACTCAGTAGATAATCATATATCTTTGGATCACCATAATTATGACTCTGAATATTGTACTATGGGGGACACTCAGTTTGCGGGTGATAATGATAGTATTTAGAATGTGTTTTTAGTGATTTAAATTATAAAGTATGACAAAGCTTAGAATTTTATCAAATGATGATTTTTCAATAAGGTTTATCACTTATTTGAATATGGATAATATTATGATATGGTGAGGATTAAATTATATTGAAGTTCTATAAATGCCTGATTCAAAAATAAAAGTTAATAAATCAAATCTTCCTCATGATGCGTTTTTCAAACGTGTTATGGAAAATCAATTATCTGCTAAGAATTTTTTAAAACAATATTTGCCTGATAATGTAAAAAAAATAGTTGATTTAAATACTATTGAAGTACAAAAAGAAAGTTATATTGAATCAAATTTAACTAAAAGATTTTCTGATATAGTGTATAAAATTAAAACTATAGAGAATAATGATGCTTTTATTTATGTAATTGCAGAGCATCAGTCGAGTGTTGATCATACGATGGTATTTAGACTTTGGAAATATTTAATGTTAGTTGCCGAACGTCATATAGGTAAGGATAAAAAGATACCTCTAATATTTCCAATAGTTGTATATAATGGAAAAGCTAAATACACAGCTTCTAGAGTACTATGGGAGTTATTTGACGATCCTAAGCTAGCCAAGCTGATATTAAATGAAGATCATGCTCTGGTGGACTTACAGGCTGCTACAGATGATGATATAGCAAAAAACGAAAATTTAGCTTTATATGAATATATTCTTAAACATAATCATATGAAAGATAAGTTAGAATTATTCAAAAACTTATTAGATAAATTCTCAAAGTTAATTAATTTAGACAGACAAGAAGGATATTTTTA
>JAYUJO010000189.1:0-4742 GCA_043765215.1 Rickettsiales bacterium
CTAATTTTAGTCCAGATATTAATACTGGTTTAGTGGATGTTACAATTGTAATTGATGAATCATATAAAATTTTTATTAATAGAATAAACATTGTAGGAAATATAAAAACAGAAGATCAAGTAATTAGAAGACAATTAAAAATTGCTGAGGGAGATGCATTTAGTAGAAATAAACTTGATCGAGGTGAAAGAAATATCCGAAATCTTGATTATTTCAGTAAAATGTCCTTAAAAATTGATCCATCTGAAAAAATTGATCGATATAATGTTAATATTGATGTTGAAGAAAAATCAACTTCATATCTAGGTCTCGATATGGGTTATAACACTTCTGGTGGACCATTTGGTAAAATATCTTTTGTAGAGAGAAATCTTGTTGGTACTGGTAAATATTTAAGCACAGGCGTTCAGGCTGGTAGAAAAAGTATATATTATTATCTAGGAGTGACAGAGCCAGCTTTTATGGATAAAGATCTCTCATTAGGAGTTAATTTATCAAGAAGTGAGAATGGTAAAGGCAGTGGCTTTGCTAATGGTGAACAAAACTATGCTTTAAGTTCAACGGCAGTAAGAGTCACGATGGGTTACGATATTACTGAAGATCTTGCTCATGAAGTAGAATATTCTATTAAAAAAGATGAATTGAAAGCTTCTGGACAATCTTCATCATTATTCATTAAAGAACAAATGGGTAATTACATAACATCATCTATTAATCATAGTTTAACTTATGATAAAACGGATAGCAGAGTGTTGCCTAAAAATGGTTATATCTTATCAGGTACCGAGGAATTTGCTGGTCTTGGTGGTAATACTAAATATGTTAAACACGAAGTTAGTGGTAAAACATTTAAATCATTTATTGAAAATAAATTGACATTGAGTTTTTCAGGAGCTGGTGGACATATTGCTGGAGTTGCGGGTAAGAAAATTCGTATTTCAGATCGTTTCAATATTGGTGATTATTCTCTTAGAGGCTTTGCTAGTGGTGGAGTTGGTCCTCGTGATATCGCTACTAAAGAGGGATTGGGTGGACAAAAATTTTACACACTTTCAACTGAGCTGAAATTCCCATTATTCTTACCAAAAGAATTTGATGTTTCTGGTTCATTATTTGCTGATGCCGGTTCAGTATGGGATGCTGACTCTAAGACAACTCAGGGCTTTTATAATAAAAAATCAATTAGAGCATCTGTTGGTTTTGGCTTTACTTGGGTGACAAGAATAGCGCCAATTAGTATGCATTGGGGCTTTCCCGTTAAGAAGGAAAAATATGATGAGAAACAAACATTTCACATTAAATTTTCTACACATTTTTAATATAAATAATGTGATTAATTATATGGCTAAAGTAATATTAGGCCGCTTTATTAAGCAGATAATATTACTATAAATTATAAAGGGGGAGCACAGCTTCCCCTTTATTTATATGTTTTTTTTGAGGAATTATGAATAAAAAACTTTATATAAAAATATTATACATATTTATCTTATTGCAATTTACTATTTCTCATAGTTTTGCTGAGCAAAAAAGCTTTAATTCAAAAATAGCTGTAGTTGATGTTGAGTCAATATTAGAGCACTCATTAGCAATTCATCATATTAAAAAGACAATACTTAAAATAAGTGATCAAATCCAGCAGGACTTTACTGAAAAAGAAATAGAGCTTAAATCTATTGAACATGATTTGATTAAGAGAAAAAATTCAATTAATGAACAAGAGTTTAATTTAGAAGTAACTGAATTTAATAAAAAAGTGAGTAATGTTCAGCAACAGATGCAGTATAAAAAAATAAATTTAGAGCAATCTCATGCAAAGGCCATGTCTATTGTACATAATAAGACCATTGATATAATTGGTAAATTATTAACAAAATATGGATTTGATATAGCGCTGCCAAGCACACAAGTATTATTTGTTAAAAATGATTTAAATATTACTTTAGAAGTAATTAGTGAGCTTAATCAGATCCTTCCTGAAGTTGATGTTAAATATAGTGAGTGAGGGCATTTAAAATTATTTAAATTTACTAATATTTAACAGGAGTTCTTAAATCATCTCAACATAATCTTCTTTAATAGTTTTTATACCAACATGTTCAAAAACTATTTCTAAATTATCACCATTTTTTTTGATGATAATCCCAGTACCAAATTTCGAATGCTTAACGCGATTACCAGGAGTTTTGCCGTTTTTAATAATTGATGGAGCTTTTGGCGCGGCATTTGGTTGCATAGAAAAATTATGACGTGATCGCAAATAGTTTAATTTATTAGTAGAACTGCTGGTGATGCATAATTCAGCGGGTATTTCTTTAATGAATCTTGAAGGCAGGGAATTAACAAACTCAGAAAATATTCTGCGACTCTCGGCGTGAGTAATGAATAATTCCTTTTTAGCTCTAGTAATACCAACATAGGCAATGCGCCTTTCTTCTTCTAGACCTTTATCCCCTTCTTCTGACAATGCTTTTTGATGAGGAAATATATTTTCCTCCCATCCTGGAAGGAATACTAAGTCAAATTCGAGACCTTTGGCAGCATGCAGAGTCATAATTTTAATAGTTCCACCAAAGTCAGAAGCAAGCATGTCATTATCCATAACTAGACTTGAATGTTCAACAAATTCGACGATATTATCAAACTCATCAATGGCTCTGAGCATTTCATTAATATTTTCAATTCGCGCGCGTGATTCATCAGTTTTCTCTTCTTTAAGATTTTTTAAATAGCCTGATTCATCTAATAAAAATTTAGTTACCTCAAATGCAGATTCATTTTCATATTTGTGACCAGCTTTAATAATCAGCTGAATGAATTGCTCAAGACTAGTAGCAGTTTGACCTTTAAGAATTTTTAACTCAATCATTTGTTTTATAGATTTAAATAGAGATATTTCTTTCTCAGAGGCATGATCTTTAATTTTTTTGAGCGTCACGTTACCAATAGAGCGGCGAGGAACGTTAATGATTCGCTCTAAAGCTAGATTATCATTATGGTTGTTGCTTAAGCGGATGTAAGCAAGCAGGTCTCGTATTTCCATTCTTTCATAAAAACGTAGCCCTCCAATCATTTGATAGGGCATGGCATTACTAATAAATGTCTCTTCAAATGAGCGAGTTTGGAATCCAGCTCTGACTAGAATTGCAATCTGATTTGCCTGATATTTATTTGAATTGAGAAATTTGGAAATCTCAGTTGAGATAAATCTCGCTTCTTCTTTATCATTCCAACAAGAAATAATTTTTATTTTTTCTCCTTCGTTCTTCTCGGTCCAAAGTTTTTTACCATGCCTATTTTTATTAAAACTAATAACTTCAGAGGCTGCTTTTAAAATATAAGGTGTAGAGCGATAATTTTGTTCAAGCTTTATTATTTTGGCATCAGGAAAATCATGCTCAAATCGAAGAATATTTTTAACTTCAGCTCCACGCCAGCTGTAAATTGATTGATCATCATCACCAACGCAGCAAATATTTTTATGCAAACTAGCAAGCATTCTTGCCCACACATATTGCACGGCATTAGTATCTTGATACTCATCAATCAAAATATATTTAAATTTAGTTTGATAATGTTTTAAAATATCTGGGTTATTAATTAATAGGCTATTGCAATATAGTAATAAATCACCAAAATCCATAGCATTTGAGGCATGCATTTGCTTTTGATATTCATGATAAATATATTTGGTAATTTTATGAATTGGCGCAATATAATCTGAATCACCAATTTTATCGGGCAACAAGCCTTGATCTTTCCAGCGAGAAATTATCGAGTGAATTACTTTTGGCACATATTGTTTAACATCAATATTTTGCTGTAAAGCTATATTTTTCACTAGTTTAACTTGATCATCTTGATCTATGATTGTAAAACTTCTAGTGATGTTGATATTGAGCAAATCTGCATGAGATCGCAGCATTTTCGCAGCAATAGAGTGAAATGTACCAATATTTAATCCATCAGCACATATCATATTATTAATTCGAATTTGCATCTCCTTTGCAGCTTTATTAGTAAAAGTAACTGCTAAAATATTTGATGGGTAAGCCAATTGCTGCTCAATTATATGGGCAATGCGACTAGTAAGCACTTTAGTTTTACCCGTTCCTGCTCCTGCTAAAACAAGAAGAGGTCCTTGAGTATGATGTATTGCTAGCGTTTGTTGGTTGTTTAATAATTCCGAAGTAATATTCATTTTATGATTTATATTTATGCCCTAAAGATTTAGTTATAATAGGGCGTTAGTTATATTTAGTCTAACTATTTATATTGAAAAAGAATGTGGTATAAATTAAATAAAAAAGTATAATAATCATATTAGTAAATAATATAATAAAATATATGACTGACATAAATCCAAGAATTGATATAGCCTTTAAGAAAATCTTTGGAGTTGAAGAGAATAAGGATTTATTAATTTCGTTAATAAACTCGATAGTTAGTGAACAAGATCAGATATCAGATGTCACTTTGCTTAATCCATATAATCCTACAAGCTTTAAAAATGATAAATTATCCATTTTGGATATTAATGCAAAGGGCGTAAATGGAAAGAGATTTAATATTAAAATACAAATCTCTGATGAAGCAGATTACGATAAAAGAGCGTTATATTATTGGGCAAGACTCTATACTGAACAATTAAAAACAGCGGAAGGCTATTCTACTTTGTCTAAAGCAATTGGCATACATATTCTTAATTTCACTTCCATACCACATGCCAAGGAATATCATAA
>JAYUJO010000190.1:0-4740 GCA_043765215.1 Rickettsiales bacterium
TCTGCATTTACATTTTTAGCAATTTTAGGAGTTGTTGAAGAAAATAAATTACTTTTTTGTAAATAGCTCCTAGCATTGGTGATATAAGTTTTTTTAAAACACTGACCATCAGTTAAATGAACAATTTTTCGAGCATAGTCTGCTTCAACATCAACTAAACCCTTAAATTCAATTCGCTCTATGATTGCTGTTGGTCCTGCTTTGATCAAATAAATTATATCAACTTCTCCTTTTTCATGATTAACAGTTACTTGGTGAGATATTGACAACGATAATAGACAATTATGTTTTTCAATATATTTAAGTAGCCAATTTTGGTCGTCTATAACATTTTGAGCAAAAATAAAATGATTTTTTTTAGCTTTAAATTTTAGAATATCAGGAGCTTTTATGTTTTTATTACTATTATCTATATGATTTACTGCAACCGATGAGACTATATAGCGCGGCCCAGTATCTATATTAAATATTATAGTATCGCTATTTTCTCCAATATCAACATCTATATTGTTTGCATAATAGCCATATGAATGAAGAAGTTTTATAAAAGATTTCTTCGCCTCATTTTCCCAATACACCTTTTGATCAGCAGTTTTAAATATTTTAGATGTTTTTTTCATCTCATCTGTAATAGCAATCAGATTCTTCTTTAATGAAATATTAGGCTTTAAATTAATTTGAAATTTTAAGATGCCATCTGATGCAATAACGTAATTAAAGCATAAAAATACACCAAAAATAAATAGGGCAAATAGACTGATTATAGATTTTAAATTCATTTAAAGAACATAGATTGCTTTTGAAATATTCTAGCTTAATTTTGTATTAAATCAAGATACTCTCAAGGGAGATTTAATCAAAGAAATTTATGCATTAATGATAAAAAATTATTATTAGTCAAAGTCAGGAAATGCAATTGGTGCTGCCAGAGAAGCTGATCTTTTATTTTCTACTAATGGAGTTAAATAACAATCAGGCGAAGAAAATTTATTACAAAATTTTGATCCTTTAGGAGTTAGATCACTAGTTTGAGAATTAATATATTTTTCTAAAGGTAAGCTTTTTATTTTATCAATTAATTTAATAATCTTATCTTCATCTTTAATATTTATTGCAGCATTGAATATAGCTTTTCCTATAGGTGTTAATTCTAAACCATTAGTATTAACTAATTTTTCTCTCGGCATTTTGTTAATTCTTTTTAATAATTTTACAGCTCTATCTCTATCAATTACACCATAAAATTTTTGATATAAAAGTTTACCTCGAGGACTGAAATTTTTTTCAATGATTTTAGGTTGTTTGTTTTCTAAAACTTCAGGTTTTGGCTGTGAATCATTATCATTATTATTTTCATCACATGCTACTATTAGAGAAACTAAATTATGTGAAGAATTATAGTCACTACTTTTTTCTGAATATTTATCAGTTGTGACATGAGGATACATATAATGATCAGAAATTAAAGAAGAATCATTTTTAACTACAACTTTGTTACTAACAATTTTTGTGTTAAGATTTGAATTTAATTTTTTTGATTTGTATATTTCGGGGAAATATTGATCAATATCAAATGATGTTGACTCGGCACGCAAATGAGTTAATGGTATTTGCTGATCTTGAAAAGAGCATTCACACTCACTAATCAAATCATAGCATTCATCTTCGTCTAAAGTTTTATCTAACATAATTGGTTGAATTAAATCGTCTTCTCTTAAAACTAAATCTTTATCCTTTTTTAATTTTTTAAATTGCTTTTCAGTGAATGGTTTTTCATATGAACCATCACCAACATAATCCTCATCATCGGTAACGCCAACAAAATATATATTATTGACTTTTTTATTTCCCCAAAATATAGGCACAAATTCGGTGTTAACTAGATATTGAGAAGTGACAATATCTACATCTCGCACAATATTATCCATCATACGTTTTTTCAATCCAGTTTTAGTAAAATTAGATGAATTTTTGCCAATAGCCATTCGCAGGCTCAAACCGCCAGAATAATTCCATTTTTCTTTATTGGTTTTATTGGTGCTGGCAAATAAATTTATTTCTGAATTTCTTTTATTAAAATAACTATTATATATTGGTTGCTCTAATCGAAAGCGAGTTCCAATATTTTTAACTATCCCTTTTTTTTGAAAATAATATCTTGTAACGAAAAATTTTGTAGCAAATTTTTCATTTAATTTAGGGATTAGTGCAAAAACGGGTAGCCCAAACTCCACATCGTAACCAGATAGAGCTCGCTCTTCAATTGCTCCTTTTTTTAAAGCATAAACTTTAATTTTATCTCTAACAAATTCTATAGAACTTGGTTTAATTATTTTTTTCTTATTTTGCGAAATATATAGGTTGAATCTGCCATCCAAATATTTACTAAGTATCTCTGCCCCGGCCGTCCACTGATTTACATATAAATCATTAGAAGTGACGCGACGATCAAAATAATTATAAATACCAAAAATTATTTTATCTGAAAAATTACGTCTATAAGCTAAACCAAGATTATACTCAGAGCTTTTTCTATCATCGCATTTAATCTTAATATCAGATAATATCAAACTATTTGTATATTGAAGCAGCGGTAGCAACAAGTCAACTTCAGTAATATTACGTTGTTTATTACCCGTAATTGAAAAATTTATGTTAGGCGAGTAATGTTTATTAATTGCATCATCAGCAATTGTGATACTATTAATTATAAAGAAGTATAAAAGAAGAAAACCAAAAAATGTATATTTAACTATCGATAATTTCATAAATTTTTTAAATCTCTTCAATTGTAATATCTCCAATTGAATTCAAACTTACTTCAGAAACAGTTGTTTCTTGGCAATTAAAATATTCGATTGATTGATCGTTTAAACTTTGGACTGTTTGGTTGCTTAGTTCTTGAATAATAGTTAATATGTCATCGTTAATATCAGGCTTAGTTTCTTGAATACATTTTAATATAAATTTAGATGACTTTTGTAAGCTAAGTTCCTTTGCCCATTCCATTGCATTCAATAAATAATTATATTTCATAGCCATGAAAATATCATCATCGACTTCAACAATTTTAGCTTGAGTTGAAATTTGCTCTAATCCTAAGTTTAAAAAATGTATAAAAAGTTGATTGATTTTATCTTCAAAATCTAAAGTAAGCTTACGACTATTTTCTTCTTGAATTTTTTGAATACTATGTATAGCTTCTCTAAAATCTAATTTATGATTAATATTTAATGATAGTATTTTCTTTTTAAAATTAGCTTCTTCAATTTTTAAATCATTAGATAATTGGTCAATTTTGTTTTGCAAAGTCTGAGATTCTCCAGCAATTATTTCGAGCTTCTCTGTTTGCGCTTTAAGTGTATCCTTAATTTGTTTTTTGTTAGATTGAAGCTTAGCAATTCTTTGATTTTGGAAACTAATTTTACTATATGTCATTCCTAAAGCAATTCCTGTAAATAGAATTACAGGAATTGCAAAAATATAAGAATAATCGCTATCTTTCATTTTGTTGAATTATTCAGAAAGATACGTATCAGAATTATCATCAGCTAATAAATCAACATCTCCGTCATTAAATTTGATTTGAGTTTCTAATAGTTTTGTCACTTCTTCCATAATATCCGAATCTTTTTCGATTTCAGACATAACATTACTTAAACGCTCAACACTTTTATCAAAACCATTTTGATCAGCAAAACTTTTAGCTTCATTTAAAGTTAAGTAATTTAAAGCTTGATGTTTAATATCAGAATTTTCAATAACAGTGTTTAATTGACTCTCTAATTCTGCAGCGACTTGACTAACAACTGCTTGAGTAGCATTTTGTTGCATTTCAGATAAAATAATTTTAGTAAATAAAGCTTCGTCTAACGATTTTTGATTTTGAGCAGTGGTTGCGCCTTCAGTTTGAATATTAATTATTAATTCTTGATTCTCTGCTTGAAACGACTCAATTTTTTCTTGTAAATTTGCATTACTTACTTCAATTTGATCAATTATTTCAGTTTTAGTACTATTAATTTTACTGTCAATAGTTTCTGTAACTTCATCTTTTAAAGAGACTAATTCTTGCTTTAATTTTTCAGATACTACTAATTTTTGCGCTTGTTTAAGAGTTTTAGCTTCTAATAATTGTTGAGCAGCTTCAGCCTTCTGCGCTTGTTTAAGAGCTTTAAATTCTAATAATTGTTGAGCAGCTTCAGCTTTTTGCGCTTGTTTAAGAGCTTTAACTTCTTCGTATTCAGCTTTCTGCGCATTTAATAAATCTATTTTTTTATTTTGATCTTCAACTGTTTTACGTAAAATTTCAATTGTACCAGCTAAACTATTTTCAGCAGCACTACTTTTAACTTTAACAAATTCATCTGTTAATTTCTCTTTTCTACTCGATTGTACTTTTTCTTGTGCTTGTCTTAACAAGTCTATATTACTTAAACGACTAGAAAATGGGTTGATAGATTTCATCATTTCTCCTTAATTTTTTGTTAAATTTCGTTATTTAAAACTTCAATATTATTATCTAAGTTTTAAGTTGAGTTAACAACATATATATATAAATGAATAATATCAATAGCGTTTTTAATAAAAATGAAAAAAAATATACCAATTAGTATTTTCTTAGAAGAGAAGGTGTTGCAATTTGTTAAAGTATTTTCTACGTTAAATGATTAAATTACTTTAAAACAATGGAATATTATGATAAAAACAATATAAATTTTAAAAAAATAAAAATTTTAG
>JAYUJO010000191.1:0-4736 GCA_043765215.1 Rickettsiales bacterium
AGACAGTATTAATTTTGATATTGCTTGGTTTCAATCAAGATACGATAAAGAAGGGCCAGGAGGAACGGGCAAAGATTATATTAATTGCCCACTTGATAAAGAGCAATATTATGCATTTATTGATAAATTATTAGCTGGTGACAAAACGGAATTTAAAGAATGGGAAAAAGATACTCCATATTTTAATGGATGTTTGCCAATTGAAATTATGGCAGTTCGAGGTAAGGATACTTTGCGTTTTGGCCCAATGAAGCCAGTAGGCTTGACTAACCCTAATTCTGAGAAAAAACCACACGCTGTTTTGCAACTACGCCAAGATAATGCGCTGGGTAGTTTATATAATATTGTTGGTTTTCAAACTAAATTAAAATATAACGATCAAAAGGAGATATTTTCTTCAATTCCTGGTTTAGAAGAAGCAGAATTTGCAAGATATGGTGGTTTGCATCGTAATACTTTCATTAATAGCCCAAAATTACTTGGTTCAAAACTGGAATTAAAAGATCAAACAAATATTTCTTTTGCTGGACAAATTACTGGCGTTGAAGGTTATGTTGAAAGTGCTGCCATGGGGTTACTTGCTGGTTTATTTAATGCATATGACTTAAATGAACAAGTAATAGCAACTCCGCCAATTGATACGGCCATTGGTGGTTTATTGTCACATTTAACTCATGGGGCAGATTCAACAACATTTCAGCCAATGAATATTAATTTTGGCTTGCTACCTGCAAGTGATATTAAAATTCGTTCTAAAAAAGATAGAAATGAACATATATCGAAAAGAGCGCTAAACTCTTTGGATCAATGGATTCAAAATGAAAAAATTATAAAATAAATGGATTAAAAATGCATGAAATAAATAGCGATGAGTTTCTAGATAATTTTCAAAAAGTTGGTGTATATTATCAAGAAATTCTCACTCTTATGTTAAGTAAGCGTGATATGAATTTGCCTTTGAAATATTACAGTCAGAATAAAAAGCATCAGGAAACTATCGCTAAAGTATTTGATCAAATTATAAATCATCCAGATAAATTTGCTGATCTTAATATCGAATATGTAAATAACTTTCAGAATTTAATTACTAATTCAATTAATAAGTTTATGGGCAAAGAATCTGATGATTCTAACGATAATAAATTTAAGGATCGAAGATTCAAAGAACCAGAATGGTCGCAAAATATTTATTTTGATTTTGTAAAACAATATTATCTAATAACTTCTGATTGGATGAAAAAAAGCGTTCAAAAATATGATCTAGATGACGATAGTAAGAAATATCTGAAATTCGCTTATCAACAATTTATTGACGCCGTATCTCCATCTAATTTCGCTTTTAGCAATCCTGTTGTCATTAAGGAATCTCTTGATAGCGGTCTTGAAAATATTGTTAAAGGCATGGAGAATTTTTTAAGTGATATAAAATTATCCAAAGGCCCACTTAATATCTCAACCACTAATAAAAATTATTTCAAGCTAGGGCGTGATATTGCAAGCACTCCAGGAAAAATAATATACCAAAATGATTTAATTCAACTTATTTGCTATCAGCCAAAAGATCAAACATATTCTATCCCCATGCTAGTTATTCCGCCTTGGATAAATAAATATTATATTTTAGATCTATCTGAAAATAATTCATTAATTCGTTTTTTAGTTAATAATAATTATCAAGTATTTTTAATTTCTTGGATTAATCCTAGAAAAAAACATGCTAATAAAGATTTTGAAGATTACATAAAAGAGGGAATTCTCGAATCAATTAATGAAATAAAAAAGCTGGGTTATAAAAATATTAATACACTTGGATATTGCATTGGTGGCACTGCTTTGACCTGCACTTTAAGTTACTTAAAGCAAAAAAAAGATAATGTGATTAAAAGCGCTACATTTTTAACTACTTTAATTGATTTTGATCAACCAGGTGAAGTTGGTGTTTTAATTAATCAGCATACTTATGAAATAATTGAAGAAGACGTAAATAAAAAGGGCTATTTAGACGGAAAATATTTGTCTAATAGCTTCAGTCTGATTCGAGCAAATGATTTAATATGGTCTTTTTTTGTTAATAATTATTTATTAGGTAAAGTTCCAGCTGCATTTGATATTTTATATTGGAATTCAGATTCTACTAATTTGCCAGCTAAGATGTATTTATATTATCTTAAGAATATGTATATTGAAAATAAGCTTAAAGAGCCTGGTGGATTAAAAATGCTAGATACTTTTATTGATGTTACAAAAATTGATATACCAACATTTTCACTTGCTGCTAAAGGTGATCATATTGCTTTGTGGAATGCAGTATATGACGGCTATAAATTATTATCAGGAGATAAAACTTTTTGTTTAACTGATGCAGGTCATGTTGCTGGCGTTGTTAATCCTCATGATAATAAAAAATATTCCTATGCTATAAATGATAAGCAGTATGATTGCTGTGAGGAATGGTTACAAACTTCTGAATATCATCAAGGATCATGGTGGAATTGTTGGATTTTGTGGCTTAATAATCAAAGTGATGAACTAAAACCTTCAATAAATTATGAAAGTTTAAATTTTATTGAAAAAGCCCCAGGAAGTTATGTTAAAAAGTAATTATTGAGATATTTTAATAATTATGATATGCTGCATATTAAGTAATAATATATAAATTTAATTTTATGAAAAAAATAATTACTATCCCTATTATCCTTGTCGCTTTTCAAGCTAATGCAGATATTCCTACTAATTTGGATTTAGTTGTTAAAGGTGGCAATAATAGAAACTATGGTCAAGCATCAGCATTTATTCCATTAATGGAGAAGGAAGAATTAAGTTTATTATTTGGAGATGTAAGATTCATGCATCATTTGCCAAATTTTAAAAAAAGTAAAAAAAATGACAGCAAATTATACGAAGTTAATCTTGGCCTAGGATATAGAGAAGCAATTAATAGTGAAACTGTTGTTGGTGGAGCTGCTTTTTTAGATGTGCGTCGAGCATTAATTAAAAATTATATTTTTAAACAAACTACATTAAATGCTCATTATTTAACTTCGACTTGGCAATCACAATTTAATATATACATACCACTTGGTAAAAATAAAGTTACTAAAATAACAGATGTGCTTAGTAATAAAGCAAAAATTATAAATCGCGATGTATTTATTTATAATAATAAAGCAACAATTACTGAAAAAGCATTAAAAGGGGTTGATTTAAGAATTAGCAATATAATACCTAACAATGAAAACATACGTTTAGGCCTAGTGGCATTTCACTTTGGTGATAAAAAATATATCTCAGGTGGAGGAGTGGAGCTAGAGTGGAAAATTGCAGATAATTTTAATATTGAGAGTAGTTATACATACGATAAAACTAGAAAACATAATTATGCATTAGGTTTTAGATATTCTGTTCCAATTGGCAAAAAAAATAATAATAATAAGATTAATAAATTATTAAGCACAAGAGTTATGCGAGATATTGATATTATTGTTTCTGAAAATAAAATTACAAAAATAAAACCTATTAAACAAGATAATTTTTTAGTTATTCATAATAGTGATTTAGATTCTATAAACAATTCTGGTCAAACAATTGAAAATCTGAATATTTTACTAGATTTAAAATCTTCATATAATAGTAATAAAAAATTCGATGTGATTATTGCGGATAATGGAGCTGAATTAGATTTATCTAAAGTAACAAAAATAAGTAATGAAGAATTTATAAAAAATATTGATCAAATTAAAGATATTATTGCACAAAAGTTAGCTGCTGGTGAATCAATTCAAAATATAATCGATGAAGCATTGAAGGAAGAAAATAGTTATGATCGTAAAATTAAGCTTTTAGCTGCTAATCTTGCTTTTGAAAAAAACAACATTAATAAAGCGTATATTGGTGGAAAAATCATTGATTTTGATAATCATGATCAAATACTTAATTTACTTTTTAAACAATATGGCCAAGCAAAATCTACTGCTAATAGGTCATTTATAGTTAATTTACCAGGCTATCCTAATGCAGTAATTGAAAGAGCAGGTACATTATTAGTGGTTAAGGATAATCCCAATGCCCTTACAATTGAAGTAATATTAGGTACTGATAATAATAGTGTTAACAAATATAAAGGAACAAATACATTGCCGATCGGCTCTTGGTTCTCAGGTCAGGCTGAAGATCGTGATCAATCTATATATCATACATTACTTAGAGAAACATTTGAAGAATCTGCTGGTGGAGTTTATATTAGTGAAAAAGACTTCAACGATGCTATTGCTGAAGGGAGGTTTATCTATAATCCACATTTTAAAATTCTAACAATTATTCATCCAGATGTTAATTATAGATATAAAGCAGATAATTTTAATAATAGGTTAAATGCTTTCAATCAGAATAACTCTATTAATCCTAGCTTTAAAGAAATTAATCATTATTACCCAATTCAAGTTAGTGATTTTTTAGCAGTGCCAAATAATATTATTAATAACCCTAGTTTAAATAATTTCCAATCAAGGTTTAATAAAATTTATAACATTGATACTTCAAAGGATGGAAATTTATTTAGATTAGATAATTATTACGCAAGAAGCATTAGCACTCCTCAAGGTATGTCAGCCATTAGAAAAGCTGTTGCTAAATTCTATAATAAATCAAGATGAGATAGCGTAATTAAAAAAGGAAACCAAGGAATCGTATAAAGTATTAAAATATACAATTTGTTGTTTTATCCAACGTTTCATATT
>JAYUJO010000192.1:0-1763 GCA_043765215.1 Rickettsiales bacterium
TACAGTATCACTTTATGGGAAAGACTCGCAATCAATTTTGTAAAAAGCCTAAATCATTTTTAAAGATGGATCCTGAGTCTTGAGTAGGTAATACATAAACGCCAAATGGGATCCCAGCTCATTCCTGAAATAAAGACAATAAATGTATTATCTTTAAGCAGTTTCCTGGACCAAAGCTATTCGCACTTCCGAAATTGCGTCAATAACTGGTTTTAACTCCTCTGGATCTTCACTTTTTATATTAATGTTTTCTAGTTGATAGATCGTTGAACCATAAAAAACATCAATTGTTTGATTACTAACATTGCTAAAATCTTGATTAACACCCATTTTTAAAGTGTATAAAACTTCTATAACTCGAGAGAGAGTTCGAAATTTTAATTCTAGGTCTCGCTCTCCCATTGCTTTTTTGGCTGAGTTTAAAAGCTTCAGTATTTCATCAAAAATAAAAACTAGTTGATTTTGCGTGCTGCTGGTGCTAGCAATAGCACTTTTATATTTATCTAATGGATTCATAAAAAACCTTATATAATAATTTAATCTTCAATTCCTAAAGCTGCATTCATTGCTGCATTTATTGCCGCAAATTGTATATCCATATTTTTCATTAACAAATAGGTCTCATTTAATTTATTAGTATCTGCTTTAAGCTCTGCTGAAATTGCATCTCGCTTTTTATTCAATCTTGTAACTTCTTCGGTATATATTTCCAGTTGAAGCACTGCTGAACCAGTTGGCTCAGTGTCACTATATAATATTGTTGTATCGTACCTAACTAAGTCAGCTATACCTGGGGAATAATTAATTACATAATTTTCAATTCCAACAGCTGTTGTTGGCTCCACAATAAATTTCATATTAGATAAAGGTGAGGTGGACTCAAACTTTACATTAAAGGTGTCTTTAGTAGTATATAAATTTTTGGTTATTTTTGCCTCATATTGCGCCCCATTAATTGTAGCAATATAACTAGTTAAAATATTATCAGCATCAAAAGTGGCCGCAATATTAATGTCTTTCCCAACTATAGATGAATCATAAATAGGTGCATCAAATTCGCTTGGTAAATATTGAAGAATTGCTTTATTACCAGGATTACCAGTAATTACAGTATTGGTAATGAAAAAATTAAATATCTTTGAACTATCATCGTTAAATAATTTATTGAATTTATCCTCATCTTCAAAATATAAGGAGTCAAAAGTTACAGTTCTTTTATTTCCATCATCATCAGTAATAACCCGAGATTCTGGTTTAAGGCCCATTCCTAGACTTAAATAAGAATTAATTTCTCCATCAGCTGCATTTTTATCAGATATCAATCTTTCGAAAATATCATTAGCATCCCTTATAACTGATGAATTTCTTAGAGGCGATAATGGATCATTAAATGAAGCAAAAAGAGTATAGGGATCGCTAAATTGATTACTTGTAACTTCGCGATTACTCATGCTATTTTTTTCTACCAGAAAGCCTAGTTCATTTACACTATTACAAAAAGCAAGTATAAATTTCTTAGCATTAGTAACATCTTCTTTTATCGATATATTAGTTGTGTTTAAATTGCTAAAATCATTAAATTTTGGATCAGCATTGACACTATTAACCTTGCCAGTCAATTCGAATGATAAACCACTTATAACATCAATAAATTTATTCGAAGATTGATTTCTTTCGATACCATTTACATAAATTATTGCATCTTGGCCTCTTTTATTATGTTGGGTTCTTATATTTGAAGCAGCAAGAGCAACATCATATTG
>JAYUJO010000193.1:0-4723 GCA_043765215.1 Rickettsiales bacterium
CTAAAAAGGTTAGGCTTTAGCTATAAAAAAAAGCCTTCATCTATGTGGAAGCAAGCGAAGAAAAACGGCGAGAATACCAAGAAGTAATAAAAGATATAATTGTAAATTGAAATTTACAATTACAGAAAAGCTTTTAAATGAGTGTAATAGCAAGATTGCTGGTGACAGTTTTATTGATCAAGCCGAAAATCATATCGCAAAGCATCTCTATTTATCCCTTGATTTAAAAGCTTTAGAAGATATAGTATTTATCCCATTTAACAAAAAATCCCATAAAATTGATGATGTATATAAAGTTTATACTTCAGCTAAGGGCAAGCAGAAAGATAATTATATATTTGCAGATGGAACAAATTATAGGTCCATGCAAATTAAAAAATGTATTGGTAAAATTGATGCTGGTTTTTTACGTAATAAAGAAAAAGATCATGAAATATTGCCAGTAAAATTAGCAGAATTATTTGTAATTGCTATGATAGATTTTCATATATTTAAAAATATATTTAACGTAAATTTATTAAGTATTTTAGATAAGTTAATTAATATTGCAGCATTAGATTATCAAATGAATGATGTTGAAAAAATAGATTTTACAAGTAAAGTTAAAAATATTTATTCATCATTTATGTTAAATTATGATGACCAAACTTCACCTGATATACTTGATCCAATCATAACACTTGTTGAAGAAACAAAAATAGATGATAAAGTAATTGAAGATTATATTAACTCAGAGCTTATTTGTAGTTTACTAATTTTTTGTCAATCATCTTTTAATGAAATTGAGAAAGAAAACCAAGGTCTTAATACTGAACATTTTTCTGAACATTATAGCCATGATGAAATTCTTAACTTGATTGGTATGATTCAATAAATTATATTTCGTATGATGAAAGTACAATGATATTTATCATAGTATTACAATCGAATGTGAGGATGGATTGCCGCTCACCCCGAGGATGACAATGCATTATTTAGTCATCATAAAACATCCATTAACTGACCATTTTCAAGCCATAGAATTTTTGTTTGAATGTTCTTTTCTGGATAAATATTTGCAAATATTTTACCATATGAACTTAATTGTTGCTTATAGCCAGCAGGAATCATGGCAGCATCATCAGGTGGAGATAGATCTGATTTATAATCAATAATAATAATTATATTATCAAAATTAACAACTAAATCTACTCTACCTAATTTTATTTTGTCATCAAATTTTGAACCAATACTAAGCTCTGTTTGGCAAGGATTTTGAATTAATTCATAAAATATATTATTGTTAATTATAAGCTCCATGCTTTTGCGTATACGATCTTTATAGTGGTTTTCTAAATTCATTAACATCGGATGATTTTTCATCATAGTTAAATTACCAGCTTTGATCGAGTCTTCCAATATTTTATGAAATATTAAACCATATTCTAAAGGGTTCTTATGAGATAATGGATTTTTATGAGGATTTGAATCTTTAGTTTTAATATTTTGTAATTTATAATCAGGAACATATGGATGAAATTCAATTATATGTTCTTGGGATGATTTCGATTTTGAACTAATAATTTGATCATCATGGCCGCCATAAATCAATACGCCATCTTCATTGGGCGCAGCAATTTGACTCATTACATTTTCCACCATTTTATACCAGCAATTATCAGGTAGTGATCGTAATCCTTGATAGCCACAGATAATTAAATTATCTTCAGCTCTAGTCATGCCAACATATAAAAGCCTTAAATATTCTGCATAAATTTTTTGCTGCTCATTTTTCTTTATCTCATTATAATACTCTGGGGCAAAATCAGAATTTTTAGCAGTAAGGAAATTATCATTATCATCCCAAAAAAATCGATCTAAATTATTAGGAACGCTCGTAGTATCGCATAAAATAACAATTGGCGCTTGCAGCCCTTTAGAAGCATGAACAGTCATTATTTTTATTTTATCAGATGAAATATCATCTCTTTTAATTGATGATGTGTTATCATCAATCCAATATATAAAACTTTGCAATGAATCATCAATTTGATTGATGTAATCACGATAAACATAAATTAGTTCGTTAATCGCATCATTACTATCACTTCCATTTGCCTCGTTTAAAGATATACGCATAGATAATATGTCGACAATATACTGAAAAAAATAGCTCGATTTGTTTGCGTAAATTTCTAAAAAAATTGTTAGGGTTTTTAAGGATGCAGATAATGCAAAATCATCAGATGATAGTAATTGCCAGATGGAATCCTCACCACGCCCCCATGCTAAAATTGATAGCTCATTTTCGCTAAGAGAGATTAATGGGGACTTTAAAAGCGACGCCAGGTTAAGATCATCATCTGGATTTAAAACAAATCTTGCAGCTGACAAAAGATCTTGTACTGATAAATTATCCTTTAAAATAATTCGATCTAAGCCTGACACTGGCAATTGATTTTCCTGCAATGATTTGATAACTTCAAATGTCAGCTCATCTCGTTTTTTAAACAAAATCATTACGTCACCATAAGTTACTGGCTTGCCTGTAGCTGGCAATATTTTTTCTAGCTTTATGAGTTTTTCTATATAGCTACTGATTTTTTCAGCTAGTAGTTTTTTGGGTGATTGATCTATGTTTTCTAAAAGCGCAATTGGCCAAAATTCATCTTCTTCTTTTTGACAACTAATAATTGGCCAAAGTTCAACTAGACCTCTATGATTATCTCGATAGGCTTTCATTTCCATTATGGGATTTAAAAACATCCCTTGATTACTTTGCTGAATTCGGCTGAATAATTTATAAACAACTTCCAAAATTTCTTTGCAAGAGCGATATGAGATTTCTAGATTAATATTTTCAAATGATTTTTGACTAGCAATGATCTTGGTCTCAAGCAATTTATTCATATAGAAAAAAGATTGAACATTGGCTCCTTGAAAGCTAAATATTGATTGTTTCTCATCACCAACTACAAATATTGTTCGATCTATGATGTTAGATCCCGACTCGCCAGCATGAAATTCAGCAATTAATGCCTCAATAATTTGCCATTGCAAAAGACTAGTATCTTGAGCTTCATCAACTAATAAATGATTAATAAAACCATCTAGTTTATATAATATCCATTCTCTAGTTGGGCTGTCATTTAAAAGCAAACATGTTTTAACAATCAAATCATCATAGTCTAGTAAACCTTTTTTATCCTTATATGACTCATATTCTTTTAGAATTCTAGCTCCAAGTAGAGCAATTATTCGTGAGTGCACCTCTAAATGCAATGCTTTTTCAGCTTGATCTAATTGATATATTTGTTCTTGAATTTGCTCTAGCTGATGATATAAATTTGAACCTGTTTTTGCAATCTTTTGCGCTACTATTTTTTTTCTTTTCTGGCCATCTTGAGTCAAGAAAAAATTCTTTAAATCCTTAGCGCTTACATCAAAACCAGCAATATTTTGTATTACAGAATTAGCCTTAAAAGCTAGATATTTATCTTCAAACGAGGTACTTAATTTTTGAATTAGTTTTTTAGAATCAGAATATAAATTATTAACTATAATCTCTGTTTGCTGAAATTTAGATTTTTGCTGAATAATTTCACTAAATATTTCATCAATAATGATTTCATGAAAATTCTCAACCAAATATTTATTAATTAGCTCCATTTCATCACGAGCAAATAAATCTTTTTTAATTTGCTTTAATACTGAGATCGCTTTAATTTCATCAATAATTTTAAAACCAGGTGAAATATTGGCTTCCGTAGGAAATTGCTTAAGCAGCTTCTGACAAAATGAATGGATGGTTTGAATGTTAATATTATTTTCAGACCTGATATACTCATCGTATAAATTACTAGCAATTTGTAGTTCTTTATTACTACAATTATAGCCTGTAATTTTATTAATTTCGTTTGATAAATCACTTAAGCTGAGTAGAGACCATTTAAATATCGAATTAGTAATGCGCTCCTTCATCTCGCCCGCTGCTGCATTGGTAAATGTCAGGCATAATATTTTATTTGGCTGCTCACCTCTTAATAATAATCTTAAAACGCGATCAGTTAATATTTTGGTTTTACCAGTGCCAGCCGACGCTGACACCCATATGGATGAAGCTGGATTTGATGCCTTGATCTGTAATAAGTTCATAAAATTGATATATTAAATGGTTTAAGATCTAATATATCAATTTTTTTATCAATATCTAAGAGATTATTTAAATTAATAATTCATTACATTATATTGTATTAAATAGCATCTCCATCGATTGAGTCAACACCAGTTATTTCGATATTATCAATTTTTGATAATAAATCTGAATCCACAATATCAATTGCTTCCTCTTGAACATCTGGCTCTGATTTAGGATGCTGTTCTTTATAATCTTCAAGTAATTTTGTAACTTTTTCTCGTCCTTCAGAAAGATTTAGAATATGTTTTGTATATATTTTATATATTGCATATATATTTAACTTCTTCTTGTCCTTCAAGAAACTCTGAAAAACACTCTCCTGGTAATTCACCTACATTATTAACTATATATGGGTCAATATCAGGATGTTCTAATAACAATTTTATTACTTCAAGATTATTACTCTTGCAAGCAATATGTAGAGCCGTTTCACCTTTTTCGTTTTGAACATTAACGTCAAGATCAGGATGTTTAAGAAATTGTTTTAAAACTTTAGTTCTAAAATTAGTCTCGTGTAGTAATTCATAATTAATATCTTTTAGTGAT
>JAYUJO010000194.1:0-4706 GCA_043765215.1 Rickettsiales bacterium
TTGAACTGAGTCTGGAATATGTTGAATTAAATTTCCACCTAACACCACATTAATTACCTGCATGCCACCACATATACCAAAAATTGGCATATTACGCTGAATTGCTTTTTCAGTTAATTTTAATTCAAAGTCAGCTCTTTCATCATTTGTTTTAATTTTATCTGATATGATTGTTTGGCCATAAAATTGAGGATTAATATCCTCATCACCACCAGGTAAAATCAAACCATCAATTATATCAAGTAAAGCATTTATATCACTCGAATAAGGAATCATAATTGGAATACCTCCAGCTTCAATAACGCAATTAGCGTAATTTTGCCTTAAAGCATACCATGGATAATTTGAGTATGAATATTTCTCACTATCATTAGCTAAGTCTAATGTAATTCCAATAATTGGCTTTTTCATATTTATTTTAATCCTCCACTCCGTGGCAATGTTTGAATTTCTTGCCAGACTCACAAGGGCATAATTCATTTCTTGAAATTTTCCCCCATGTATCTGGATTATTTACATCTCTATTTTCAGGATCTACATAATTTTTAAATGGCTTTGCTTTAGTGCTAATAGCAGAACCTGCATTATATTTCTCAAATGCTGGATCCTGTCTACTAGTATGCATTTGTTGCAACTCTCTGTTTGCTAATGCCATCGATTGCTTGTTCATATGTTCTAAATCTATATGCAAATAGCATATTTTATTGACATATAATTCACGTAAATGATCTAAAGTTTTTTCAAATAAAGTAAAAGCTTCTCTTTTATATTCAATCAGAGGATCTTTCTGCCCAAAAGCTCTTAATTGAATGCCTTGACGCAAATAATCTAGATTATGTAGATGCTCTTTCCATACTTGATCTAATGTAGTCAGCAAAATATATTTGGTTGCAGAGTTCATTACTTGCTGGCTATAATTATCAACTTTACTTTGATATAATGCCATTACTTTTTCATATAAAACATTTTCAATGACTTGCTCATCTCCCTCAATTGATAATATTTGCTCAGAACTAAAATCAATGGCGAAATTACGTCCAATATCAACACTTAAATCCTCGACCCTCCACTCTTCACGTAAAGAATTTGGCGCAATATGTCTTTGCACAATTTCAGAACATAGTATTTTAACCATATTCTCTGTAAATGAAGTAACCTCTTCTGATTCAATAATTTCATTTCTTTGATCATAAACAATTTTTCTTTGATCATTCATAACATTATCAAACTTCAGAACATTTTTACGATTCTCGTAATGGTGAGATTCCACTTTTTGTTGAGCTTTTTCCAATGACCGGCTGATCATTGGATGATATATTGCTTCCCCATCTTTAAGCCCCAATGTTCTAAGCACTCCCGCAATTCGATCAGATGCAAAAATTCTCATTAAGTCATCTTCTAAAGAAAGGAAAAATTTTGTCTGACCAGGATCACCCTGGCGACCAGATCTTCCTCTGAGTTGATTATCAATGCGTCGACTCTCATGACGCTCTGTACCAATTACATATAATCCACCAGCTGAAATCACTAGTTCTTTTTCTTGTTGAACTTTTTCTAAGATACGCTGAATTTCAAGGTTTTTCTGTGATTCATTAAGTGAATTATCAATATCATCAATCATCATCTCAGGATTTCCCCCAAGCATAATATCAGTCCCTCTACCAGCCATATTGGTGGCAATAGTTACGGCCTTATAACGGCCTGCTTGTGCAATAACATAGGCTTCGTGTTCATGCATTTTAGCATTTAAAACATTATGTTGAATATCATTTTTACTCAGCTCGCGTGATATTTCTTCTGATTTTTCAATGCTAATAGTGCCAACTAGGACTGGCTGACCGCGTTTATAGCAATCTTTTATTAATTCAATTAATGCTACATATTTTTCAGCCTTAGTGCCATAAATTATATCATCATTATCAATTCTAGAAACTGGTCGATGCGTTGGAACTGATACTACTTCTAAATTATAAATATCTTTAAGTTCCCCAGCTTCTGTCATAGCTGTTCCAGTCATACCAGATAATTTTGGATACATTCTGAAATAATTCTGAAAAGTAGTAGATGCTAGGGTTTGATTTTCATTCTGAACTGGAACATTTTCTTTAGCTTCTAATGCTTGATGTAAGCCATCTGAATATCTCCGACCATCCATCACTCGCCCAGTGAATTCATCAATAATCATTACTTTTTGATTCTGTACTAAATAATCAACATCTCTAGTAAAAATAAAATGTGCTTTTAGAGATTGATTAATATAATGAACTAGATTTAGGTTATCAAAATCGTAAAGACTTGAACCTTGAACAATTAGGTCTTGCTCAGCCAGCATTAATTCAATTTTATTGGTACCCTCTTCAGTTAAAATTGCCGATTTTGCTTTTTCATCTAATTTATAATCATCTTTATCAAAATATAAAATTAGACTATTTATTTTACCATGAAGGTCAGTATTAGTGTCTACTGGACCTGAAATAATTAGCGGTGTTCTTGCTTCATCAATTAAAATTGAATCTACTTCATCAATAATTGCAAAATTAAATGCTCGTTGTACCTTTGATTCATTAGTAAACTTCATGTTATCACGAAGATAATCAAAACCAAGTTCGTTATTAGTGACAAAAGTAATGTCACTATTATAAGCATCCTTTCGCTCTTCAAGGTCAGTTTCGCTAATGACGCAGCCAACGCTAAGCCCTAAAAAATTAAATACCTGGCCCATCCATTCTGAATCTCTTTTAACGAGATAGTCGTTAACTGTGACAATGTGCACACCAAGACCATCTAAGGCGTTTAAATAAGCTGGAAGGGTACCTACTAAAGTTTTTCCCTCACCAGTGCGCATTTCCGTAATCATTTTGCGGTGTAGGATGATTCCACCTATTAATTGGACATCGTAATGACGTTGACTAAGCACCCTTCTGGCAGCTTCTCTAACAACGGCAAATGCTTCATGCATTATGTCGTCTAGGGTGCTACCTTCTTTTAATTTTTGTTTAAATTCACTAGTTTTTTGTTTAAGTTCAGTATCACTTAAATTGAGTAAATCGCTCTCTAAATCATTGATTTTAACTACATCCCTACGAATTTTCTTTATTATTCTATCGTTTGCAGTTCCAAAAATTTTGGTTAAAAATGAGAACATATTTGCTAATTACCCTTTAATTTTAATTTTTTATCAGAACATATAAGATATTGTATTTTAATAAATTTTCAACCAATTATAAAATGCATTTGACTTTGTCGTTCTTAACTTCTAAAACATAATATATAAATTTAAAATTTCAAGGTACTAAAATTATGAAAAAAATAGCTATCGCTGCATTATTATCAGCTTCTTTGTTAAGTAGTTCTGCTTTTGCAGAAACTATTGTTGCATCTTATATCGATGGAAATGTAACATCTGAGCAAGTTATGACTCAATTCAAGCCAATGCTTGATATGCAACCAGAAAATAAAGATAAGAAATTTTCTGATCTTGATAAAAATTTACAAGAATTATTGGTAAAAAGCTTTATTAATCAAAAATTATTGGAAAAAGAGGCTGTAACACTTAATATTCGTGGTTCAGAAGAATTTAAAACTAAAGCTAAAGCTGCTGAAGATATGATTGTTCAACAAGAATTAATTGAGCGTCAAACTAAAACAGCACTTACTGATAAAAAGATTGATGAAGAATATGAAATGATGGCCAAAAATTTAAAAGGTCAGAAAGAAATTAAAGCAAGTCACATTCTAGTGGAAGAAGAAGCTAAAGCTAAAGAAATTAAGAAAAAAATTAATAAAGGAAGCAAGTTTGAAACTTTAGCTAAAGAATTTTCAAAAGATGAAGGTTCAAAAGTTAATGGTGGTGAACTTGGTTATGTGTTAAAAGGACAATTAGTTCCTGAATTTGAAAACAAAGCTTTTTCAATGAAAAAAGGTGAAGTTTCAGATCCAGTAAAAACTCAATTTGGCTGGCATATTATTAAAGTTCTTGATATTCGTGATGTAAAAATCCCTACTAAAGAACAAGCGCTTAATAATATTAAAGCAAAAATCACTAATGATGTAGTTAAAGCATATTTAACAGATTTAGCTGATAAAGCAAAAATTGAAATGAAAATATAATTACTGTTTATTTTAGTTATTAAAAAGGCTTCTAACTTTGGTTAGGAGCCTTTTTTTATAGTTATAATTTTGCTGCAAATATTATTTATAATACCTATTCTTTAAATGCAATTAATTGATTTAATAAATTATTAATTATATCCTAATTTGTGTAATATGGAAAATTATAATTTATGGATTAAATGATATGATGGTCAATAAACATTCTAATAATTCAAAAGACGAAATAATAACTTTGCAACAAGCTATTTTAAATAAAGATTTTGAAACTGCTCGAAAATTAATTGTTGAAGATGAGGTGGATGTTAATGAAATAAATGAGTCTGGAGAAACAGCATTACATTGCGCTGCAATTATTTGTAATATTGAATTAGTCCAATTATTAATTAACCACGGTGCTATTATTGATCTTAAAAACAATACAGGAACAACACCCTTATTTTACGCAGTAGATGCCACTAGAGGTCAATATTCTAAAGCTGTAATTGAAGTAGTTAAACTATTATAGTAAATCAAGATGAGATAGCGTAATTAAAAAAGGAAACCAAGGAATCGTATAAAGTATTAAAATATACAATTTGTTGTTTTATCCAACG
>JAYUJO010000195.1:0-1741 GCA_043765215.1 Rickettsiales bacterium
CATGGGCATATTACACTATGCTTAAAAGCCATTTACATGAGAACACATTGCCGTGGAAAAATATCATGATTAGTGGTTGGTGCTTGGCTGAAGATAAAACAAAAATGTCCAAGTCTAAAAATAATATAATTGCCCCAGAGAAGCTGCTTGATCAATATGGCGCTGATGTCATCAGATATTGGGCAGCTAGCTCTAAACTAGGAGCTGATACTTCTTATTCAGAAGATGTTATTAACAATGGCAAGAGATTGGTTAATAAACTATGGAACGCTGCAAAATTTGTTTCACAGCATTTTGATAAAATACCAGATGATTTTAAACAAAAAACTTTAGTTGAATTAAAAGAAAATATTAGCGCAGATTTTGATAAATATTTTATTGTTAAACTCTCGGAATTAGTGCTTAAATGTACATCTGAATTTGAAAACTATGAATATGCTAATGCAATGAGCATGACGGAGCAATTTTTCTGGTCATTATTTTGTGATAATTATTTAGAAATCACGAAAACTAGAGCATATGATGAAAATGAGAATGATAAAAAAGGAGCTCTTAGCGCGCGTCTGGCTTTGTATCATGGCTTTAAAATATTATTGAAGTTATATGCTCCATTCATGCCTCATATTACTGAGGAATTATATAATATATTATATGATAATAAGTCAATTCACTTAAGCAATTCATGGCCGCGTCTAGAAGTCTTTTTCAAAGGATTAGAGCATGAAGATTCAGATAACTTACTTAATATCTTAGAATTAGTTCGCAAAATAAAAGCTAAAGATAATTTATCAATTAAACACCCAATTTCAGTTTTAGAAATTATGGGAGCTAATTTATCTGATAGCTTAATTAGTGATTTAAAAAACGTGACTTCTACTGAGGAAATTAAATTTGTAGAAACATTATCTAGCTTAGAGCAAAATTTAATCTCAGAAAATATTCAGATTAATGTGATTTATTAAGTTTAAATTAAAGTAAGGAGCTAGAGCTTATAGTAAGAAATGAGCGAATTATGTACTATGTTAAATTTTTAAAATGATTCACATATTAATTAATTCGCGCTCATTATCCCAATAATCGTGCAATAAATCTTCTAATATATTTCGCCCTACTCTTCGTGTTTTTTCACATCCTCTTCTATTAAACTAAGCGCTACTGCAAACTGTAAATTACTACTTCTTCCTCTTAAATTTTTCTTATATTGATAGAAATTAATCTTTTCCACTTCTCTTAAATCATTTAGAGCTCTGCCAATCTCAATTACGTAAATTTCTTTTTTATCCGTAATAAATAGTCGAATATCAGAATCCTGTTCTGGTATGTAGCCAAGACCATATGCAGATATTAAATTAGGATCTAACATTAATAGTATATTCCAATAAACTTTTCCTTCTTCATTTTCTATTAACCATTTTCTTTCTAATTCAAGAACTTTTCTCTCAAATACTTCCCATGAGCTTCCAGTTAATTTCAATCTAGCCTCCCTGATGTTGCTGTGATTATATTGCCCATAAAATCTGTTAATATAGTAATTTTAAATATTAATTGTTTAGTAAATTTATTGATAGCTATTTTTTTTCCTAACCCCAGTAGTGGATAATTTTACTTATCTATAACTAATGCCAATAAAGAATAAGCTTTACTTATCTACCGTCTTAAAAGTCAAGCAAAAAAAGAATTATATTTAAGCATAGAATTGAGGCAAATAATAATTTTACGCATAACAGCAACAAGAGCAATT
>JAYUJO010000196.1:0-1734 GCA_043765215.1 Rickettsiales bacterium
AACTATTGCCAACACCAGCACCACCAGCTTGCTCTTTAATAGTAATATTTCTATTAACACCAGTTGTAATAGTACCGTTACCAGCACCAGCACCAAGAAGCGTACCATATATTGTTGCATCAGCATCAATAAGTAGACCAGCAGGAGCATCAGCAAATCCTAAGTTACCTAAGCCATCATAGCCTGTAGCAACACCAGGAATAGTTGACAAAGTCAAAACTTGACCTGCTATTATACTAGCATTAAGTCTATTGTTACCAGCTTGACCATAAACTGAACCTAAAACAAAGCTACTAGTCACAGTCATTAATCCTGGGTTTAATGCATTTAAGTTAATAGAATCAATGATGAGTCCAATCATGTTAGCATTAATAGTATTACCAACAGCACCAATGATAATTTTATCATAATTTACAGGGGCTTGAGCAGGAAGAAAGTTAAGATTTGCATTTAATGCAACATTTCCACTAGTAGTAAGATCAGCACCCATAGCACTCGTGCTTGCGCCTGCAATCACTGCAAAGGCAGATGCGGTCGTTAAAAGTTTTTTAAATTTAGATTTTTTTTCCATAATTTTTAATTCCTTTATTTTATGGTTAATAGTTAAATTTTTAAGCAAAACTCAGCTCAAAAGATTAGTTTTGCCTATATTTGCAAAAGTCACATGCTAATTGAATGCATTTGTCATAATTTGCGAATCTAGACAATTACGATAATAATATACATAAACGAGCAGATTTTGCAATTGATATGTAGATGTATTTTTCGCCTTTTTGCTTAGTGATGCTTTTATACCACAATAGTTAACAACTGACAAGGCTTTTGGCTGATTATTACAGATGTTAATAAAAAATAATCATATTGGAACGAAAAATTGCTTGTAATTTGATTTATTTATGATACGTGTGGCCATTAATTAGACTTTGCGCGCGGTAAATCTGCTCTATGAGCAACAATTTGGCCAATTGATGGGGGAGGGTCATTGCTGAGAGACTGAGCAGTAGATCAGCTTTGGCAAGCACGCCTAGGTCTAGACCAAAAGCGCCGCCAATGATGAAGTCGATATTATTGCCTAACATCATCTGAGTGGTGAATAATTGACTGAAATTTTGACTGGTCATTTGCTTGGCATCGACATTTAGAGCGATAATGTGGGAATGCGGACGAATTTTTGCCAGAATGAGCTTGGCCTCGTCTTGCATGATGTCTGGAGTATTATTTTTCTTGGAGTGAGGGAGCTCACTTTGCAGCAGGCGCCAGCTGATCATTTTTTCGTAATGTTTGATGATGTCGATGATGTCGCTGCTCAGCTTGCCAATAGAAATTATTTGTATGTTCATTATTTGTGTTTATTCCATTTTTATTTCTTTAAAGGAGGAAATCTAACTATTATTGTTATTTTTAAAAATGAAACCTCCTCTGTAAGAAGATAATTCATAGTCTTTTATTTAAATCAAAGAATTGATAATTTCTTCAATGGAATTACATATTATTTTCAAATCTTGAGCTCTTGATAATCGATGATCACCATCTTTAATTAATTTAAATACTATATTTTGACTTTTTAGTATATTTATTGCTCGCATTGAAATGCTATAGGGAACATCAAAATCCTGCATGCCATGAATTAAATGAATAGGGCAGTTAATATTAATTTCTTCTTTGCTCAGAAGTAAATGTTGCCTACCATCTTCGATCAAATCTTTACTTATAGGATATATATGAGAGCAATTT
>JAYUJO010000197.1:0-1733 GCA_043765215.1 Rickettsiales bacterium
AATACTTTATACGATTCCTTGGTTTCCTTTTTTAATTACGCTATCTCATCTTGATTTACTATATCATTAATAATCTAAAAATATATTATTAATAATCTAAAAAGCATTTTGCTAAATCATCTAAAAAACTATCAGATTGACTAGAGGGTAAAGCATCTCCTGTTAATCCCATATCATCACTGTTATTTAAGCTGCCTCGGTCAGATGCATCATCTTCCTCGCTTAAGGTAGTATCTATTGAACTTGATGAAAAATTGAGTATTTTAGCTTCTTCTTCTGGGTTCTCAGCTCGCTTTGAAATGACATCTAAAAATATTTTATTTAATTGTTCTCTATATTCAGATGCTAAAATACATGAATTTAATTTATCCATTTGCCTATAAAGAGTCTCAAGACTTAGCTCAGGTTGATTTAGTAAAAATTCATATTTAGATATTAAAATTTCAGGATCAACTTCACTGAAGTGGTCAAATGAATGACGTTTATTATCCAATAAATAGTCAACATATTTTGCTGTATTTAACATAATTTGAATTTTTTTACTAGATATTTCTAACAAATAAGTATCCAAACTAGCGCCTTTAGATATTAAATTTTTCATTATCTCTTTATTGCCAAGGATGTCTGGAAAAGTTAAAGCTGAGCTTCTTAAATTATCTTTACAGTTAATATCAGCACCTGCATTTATTAATTCTATAGCAGCTTCAATTTTATTTAAACGCACTGCATTAATTAATGCAGTTATACCAAAACAATCAACATGATTAATATTAGGGTTTGCGTTTAGCAAAAGTTTAACTGCCTCCCCATTCCCTAGGGATGTCGCATAAATTAATGCAGTTTTTCCATTTTTATCGATTAAATTAACATCTGCATTGTTTTCTAATAAAGCTTTTAATATTTCGATATTAAAAGAAGCGTTTGAAATATTTTGATAACTTATTGGTTTTTGAAATGGGTAAGTTGTACTTCTAATATTTAAAGCATTACTGCCACCTTCATTAGAAAAATGTGATTTAAAATGTTCTTTGTATTTAAATTCATATTCAGCTTTTAAGCAATATATCAGAGCATTATTATTAAATTTATCTATAGCATTAATATCAATTGAAGTGTATAGCAATAATAATTTAACAGCATTAGTATTTTTCATATATGCCGCATGCATTAATGCATTCATACCATCAACATCAGTTGCTTTAGCATTTACATTTGAGGCAACAAGCAATTGAATTACCTTATCATGTCCATTTTTAGACGCTTCAATCAACGGTGTGCTCCCACCTTCACCAATATAATTAATATCATCTCCTTTTAATATCAAATTTCTTACTAATATTATATCTCCAATGTTTGAAGCATTAATCAATTCTATACTCATAATAAAACTCTTAAAAAATTTCTATATATTAATTTTATACTTTGTAAGTTAAATAATTAATAAAAAAATTATTTTTATATTAATTAGGATAGGTAATTTAAAATTATATGCTAAAATTGTTTTAATAAGAGCATAATTGGATTTAACAATTAGGCTAAAGACTTATTTAACTTGTCATCTAAAATAAAATTAATTACAGTTAAAATATTATAATTACATTGGGAATCATTATGACTAAATTAAATTTATATAAAAATATCTTACTAGGTAGTTTTGTTTGTTTAACTATAAATTGTTCTAATGCGGATGTGATGTGCTTAAATGGTCAAGAACCTACGAAAGGTGCAATTTT
>JAYUJO010000198.1:0-1732 GCA_043765215.1 Rickettsiales bacterium
CTTCTTTGCAAAAGACAATTTATTAGTCACTCCAATTGCTGATCGATTTTTAAATGGCATTACGCGTCAAACTGTTTTGGAAATAGCTCATGCTCTTAATATGAATATTAAGAGCATGAGACTTTCCCTAGATGATATTGAACAATATGATTCATGTTTTATAACCGGAACTGCTGCAGAAGTAAGAGGAGTTTCTTCAATAAATATTGATAATAAAAAAATTCAATTTACTAATAATTCAATAGTAATTAAAATCCAACAAGAATATGCAAAAATAGTAGGGAAAATAATATGATATTTCAAGGTATAATAACTGCGCTGATAACCCCATTTAAAGATAATAAAATTGATTATTTGTCTTTAGAAAATCTGATTAATAAGCAAATTAAATCTGGCATTAAATCAATAGTTATAGGCGGCTCAACTGGCGAGGGGTCTAGTTTTACTAAAGAAGAATATTATGATTTATTATCTTCTTCATTAAATTTTGCTAATGGTAAAATCAATATCATTGCTAATTTAAAGGGTTTTGATACTAATTGCGATTTAAAACGAGTTAAACAATTATCAAACTTGAATTTAAGTGGACTGATGTGCACGGTAACATCTTATGTCAGGCCCGAACAAACAGGTATATATCAACATTTTAGAGCTTTAAATGATGCAAATAATATACCTATGATGATCTATATTAATCCAGGCAGAACAGGAATAGATCTTGCTGATGATACTCTTTTACAACTAACTAAGCTTGAAAATGTAATAGCTGTTAAAGACGCAAGTAATGATTTGGATAAGCCAATGCGTCTGCTGCCTCAAATAGATAAAGAATTTGTATTTTTAACTGGTGATGATAGTCGAATTCTTGCTTATAGCGCTAATGGTGGCGATGGTTGTGTGTCTGTTTTGTCTAATATATTTCCTTATATTTGTAGAAAAATATATCAACATTGTGTGGGTAATGATTTTCATGCAGCTTTAAAATTACAACAACAAATATTACCCATAATTGGTGCGATCTCTTTAGAGAGTAACCCAATTGGCATCAAGTGTGCTGTAAATTTAATGGATTTATGTAAAAATGAATTAAGATTGCCATTAACATCTGCAAATATAAATACTAAAAATAAAATCAATGACCTTATTAAAAAAGTAATGGAATTAGAGCAGAATGTCTGAGTACAAAAAAGTTATAGCTCAAAATAAGAGAGCTACATTTGAATATTTTATTGAGGAAAAATTTGAAGCAGGAATTGTTTTAAAAGGCAGTGAAATGAAATCTATTCGCGAGGGAAAAGCTTCAATTGCCGATTCGCATGCATCATCTTCTAATAATGAAATGTTTTTATATAATTGTCATATTGCTGAATATTCTAAAGCCAATAGATTTAATCACGAGACTAAAAGACCAAGAAAATTGTTACTTCGTAAAATTGAGATTAAAAAAATCATTGGTAAAATTAAAATAAAAGGCTACAGTTTAGTGGCATTATCAATGTTTTTTAATCATAAGAATAAAATCAAAATTGAACTTGGTCTTGGTAAAGGAAAAAAGTTGCATGATAAGCGCCAATCTATCAAAGATAAGGATTGGAAAGTGGAACAAGGTAGAATAATTAGAGATAAATAATGATAAATCCAGATTACTTAATTGAGCGAAAAAGAGATAAAAAACAACTAATCAGATGGAAAGCAATTGCTTTGTTCTTAGCTATTTTTACTTTATTTGCAA